>JBAZJZ010000001.1:0-300000 GCA_041650995.1 Patescibacteria group bacterium | reverse complement strand
CACCCCTTATTCCGGGAATTTTATATTTAGTAGTTGGGTATAAAAAGTAATTTTCTCATTTCCTCGCCAGTTTTTAGGGAATTTATCGAATTAGTAGTTTAGTGGGAACTTTCCTTCCAGCATATCCACGGCCGCGTCCAGTTCGTAGGACTTCCAACCGCTTAAAATGATAGTTCTAAGTTCTCTCACAGCTCGGAGCCATGAAAAAATGAGTGTCACTAGATACTCGTTTTTTCATTGTTGGGGTTCGGAAAGAATCCCACCCCCGAAGCCAAAGAAACCTTTATTTTGACCAGATGACAAGATAATGAGATAATAAAATTATAGAACTAAAGAATAATATTAAATTTATGAAAAAAATAATTGTTTTTATCATGATAATCTTGGTGATCGCAGGAGCTTCATTTTTTGCCTGGAAAAATTTAACAAAAGAAACAAAAAATTTTGATAAGCAGTCCGTATCTTTGTACAACGAATATCTAAACTTTCAGGAAGAAAATGTTCGATTATCAATGTACGGCTATAAAAACTACACCACAGAACAGATGCTCGACCAAATGAAGGTAGTAAGAGAAAAGGGAAAAAAAGTTTACGATTTGCTGATGGATTTGCATAAGCAGGCTGAGGAGATAGAGGGAAATTTTTTGGTGAGATCCGGATTGGTTAAACCCGTTTTTGCCGAACAAACTTATAAACAAAAATATGGTTTGGTTGGCGCTATTTTATCAAAAGTTCCTGTTGTCGGAAAATTAGTTGACGGTTTTGATACTGTGCATGAAAGCGCTCGCCTGGGAATTTACAAAGCCTATCAAGGCTGCGCGGGGGTTGATCGTGAAATTTTGAATGCAGAATTAAAGAAAAATGGCATAAATAATATCAACGAAATTTTTACCTGTCATTTTACCAAAGTTGAAGACTTAACCCGGGACGCTAGCACTTTAGAGGAGGGGTTGGGAGATTTATTTAGAGAAGAAGTTAACTTAGCTAAGGCAGCTACGGAAATGGGCAAGGCCGGCACCTTGGCTTATGTAGATGGTATTTTGGCTGCCACTGGCGTTCAAAGCGTGGAGCCGGATGTTTTGCCCGGCGACTTAGAAGATTTTTTAAAAATTATGCTTGATAAAGAAACTGTCATAGAATATTTGAAAAGCAAAGCTATAAATACAGGATTTGAAGTCTTGCACGAATCAGTCGATCCGGCCGAAGTGCCAAGCGAAGGCGATACCGAAATAATTATAGTAACGGCCCAAGAAGTCCAAACTGCTATTTATGGTGTTTTGGCTGGCGAAATAGACAGCGATGAATTATCCGAGGATGATCCGCGCACAGGATTAATAGCCGGACAAATTCAGCCGTACGATCAATGGACTATTAAAGAAAAGAGAGCCGTTGCAGAGAAATTGAACGAGATAGAAAAAAATAAAACCTTAATGACTGTGGCCAAAACAACGAGCGGGGAAGCCAAAGTTAGTGTGCCGGCCGGAGATTACGAAGTAATTGATATTGTTGAGAATGCCGTGCCGGTTGTGAATAAAGAAGTAAAAATAGATCAAGGGATGATAACAAGCATTGTCAATATGTTTGCCAGGATTGAAGAATTAAGAAAAAATCCAGTTTTGGTTAAGGAAATTTTTGAAGAAAGTAAAGTTTATGAACCCGGCGAGGAAGCTATTTTACGAAAAATTCTTGAGTTTAATCCAAGTGCCTTTAGTCTGTCTGGTTCTCTCTTTGTTCAGCCAACAACTTTTACAATCAAGGAAGATGGCAGATTGCACAAAAAAGCGGGCAGTGGCACAATTAATTTGTCAATTTTTGGCAATAACGTTAGCGGCCAAATTGATTTGAGTGTTTGGGATTATTGGCAATGTCCTGAAAATGACGATCCAGATATAGCTGCCGATTGCGTTGACAGCGAAGGCAATATTTATGATTCTGGCAGCTGGATAAGGGGCTATCCGGTTGATATTCCAAGTGGCAGCGTCACTGGCACATATAATCAAAAGAATGGGCAAATAGAAGCCTGGCTTGGACAGCACGCATTTACGGGAATTTTTAAAGATGGCCGGGCTTCGGGCAATTTTTATTACGAATTACCAAATAAACAACGGTTCTTGTATTGGTCAGCTGAGGTTATGTCAGAACCTTCATAAAAGAATTTTTATTTTTTTATAAGATAATTCCAACTAAAAGCTGGAATTGTTTTATATTAAATTTTAATTTTTAAAATGTTGTGGATAACTTTCTTGACATATTGTAATGTATGTTTTACAATAAGTAAAATAAACTTAACTAAAATACCATGAATTACAAACAATTCAAAAAAATGAAGGTTCTTACTGCGTCCTTTGCTTCGGCCATTGTGGCCATCGCGGTTGTTTATAACAACATCATTTTAGCGTTGGCCGGAGTATTAATAGGCATGCTTTTTCTCTTCTTGGTCAGAAAAAAAACAAAAGCAGTTTTAGTTGATGAAAGAATCCAAAGTATTAGCGGCCGCGCGGCTCGTCTGACATATGCGATTTTAACAATCACTATCGCTTTTCTTTCTTTAGTTTTTATTATAATTGGCAGGCGAGTCGGCGAAGCAAATTATGAAATGCTTGGTATTATTTTGAGCTATGTAACCCTGTTTAGCATGGCTATATATTCACTTTCTTATAAATATTTCAGCAAAAAATATGGAGAAACAGACGACGAACAAAATTAAAGTTTTTCGCGCGATGCGCGATATGACACAGGAAGAGTTGGCTGATAAAGTCGGCGTTACTCGTCAGACCATTATTGCAATTGAAAAAAATAAATATGTTCCGTCTCTAGAGTTAGCATTTAAGATAGCGAGAGTTTTTAATGAAACGCTTGAAAATGTTTTTCAATACCAGAAGTAATAATTTTAATTTAAAAATTTTTTTATGAATAATTTTAAAAAAATTGATAAAAATTTAATAGGTTATGTTGCCGGAGTAGGCATTTTAGTTTTTCTCTTTGTGTTTTTAGTCACATGTACACAAATTGGTTATGATGTGAAAAAGCGGTGTGAATTAGCGCAAAGCAGATACGGCGGTGAATGCGTTGATGCCCTAATGAGCCAGGTTGCTGATGAATCCGATCGGTATGGAAAAAATGATGCTATTTGGGCGTTAGGACAGCTGGGTGACAAAAAGGCTTTGCCGTTTTTGGAAACATATGATAATAGACAACCACTTCTTGATCGTGAATCATGGAATGAAGGGATCAGTCAATACGAATTGCGTAAAGCCATCAAGCTTTTGAAGAGCGGATTCAATATTTCAGCCTTCATTTGGAGAGATTAAATTATTAGAATTTTTAAATTAATAAAAAACCCTACTTAAAATAAAGTTGGGTTTTTATTTTGGGTAAAGGTTTGATATAATAGTATAAACAAATATGGTTAATATTCCCAATGTTTTGAGTTTAATTAGGATTGTATTGGCGTTTGTTTTTGCCATACTTCTTTTTAATTCGTATAAAATTCCCGCGGCGGGAGTTTTTTTGTTAGCTATCGCGACAGATGTTTTGGACGGCTATCTCGCAAGAAAATATAATCAAGTGACAACCTTAGGAAAAATTTTGGATCCGGCGGCGGATCGGCTCTTAGCGCTCCTTGCTTTTCTAATTTTATATTTAAACCATGGTCTGCCGCCGGGATTAGCAATTTTTGCTATTTTTTATCATCTTTATATAATTTTAGGCTGGGTAATTATTTTCCAAACAAAAAACATAGCTCTTCCGCACGCTTTTTGGGGAAAGTTAAATTCTTTTATTCAGACGGTTATGTTTTTCGCGGTAATTTTTGATTTTTATCCCAACATCTTCTTTGTCGCCGTAACAGTTTCTCTTACTACTGCTTTTATAAATTATACTTTCCGCGGTCTCGTTATTTTAAATATTTTAAAGATAAAATGATTATTCTTCAGAGTTTATACTTTATGTTGCCGGCGTACATCGCGAATATGGCGCCGGTTTTTGCAAAAAAATTGGGTGTTTTAAAATTTTTTTCAAAACCAATTGACGGAGGGCGGACTTTTCGAGGCAAGCCAATTTTTGGTACGCATAAAACTTGGCGTGGATTTGTGGTTGGCGTGGTGGCGGCTATTGCCATCGTCTGGCTCCAATATTTTTTATACTCAATACCAATTTTTCAAAAAATAAGTTTACTGGATTATTTAAAAATAAATCCATGGCTTTTCGGCTTTTTAATGGGTTTTGGCGCGCTCTTTGGCGATTTGGTAAAAAGTTTTTTCAAAAGAAGAGTAAATTTCGCACCCGGGACTCCGTGGTTTCCTTTTGATCAAATTGATTTTGTACTCGGCGTTCTGATATTTGTCGCGCCGGTTTATTTTCCTTCTTCGCTAGTCTTGCTTATAATTTTAATTGTGAGTCCGATTCTTCATATCGCCACAAATAACATAGGTTTTTTTCTGCGTATTAAAGATACTCGATGGTAGTTTTCCCTTGAAATTTAAAGGGAAAGTTGGTATAATCTGTTCATGGGAAAACTATATATCATTGCCACGCCAATTGGAAATTTGGAGGATATAACTTTGCGCTCCCTTCGGATTTTGAAAGAGGTTGATTTGGTTTTGTGTGAAGATACAAGGCAGACAAAAAAATTGTTGGATAGGTATGAAATAAAAACGTTGACTTTGAGTTATCATCAGCACAGCAAGATGCAAAAAGTTGACCAGATTATTGAACTTTTGCGAAGCGGAAAAAAATTGGCTCTGGTTTCGGACGCAGGCACACCAGCCATTTCTGATCCTGGTGGAAAATTAGTTGAAGAAGTTTTACGGACGTTTGGAGATGAAGCAGAAATCATTCCGATTCCAGGACCAACGGCCGTGGCCGCCGCGGCAAGTGTTTCTGGTTTTCCGACAGATAAATTTTTATTTCTCGGTTTTCCACCGCATAAACATGGGCGCGCTGCTTTTTTTAAAAAAATTAACACGGCAGAAGAAACGGTTATTTTTTACGAATCAACTCATAGAATTTTAAAATCTTTGGAAGAATTGAAGAACGTAGCAGGGGAGAGACAAATCGTCGTTTGCCGCGAACTGACAAAAATGTTTGAAACAATTTATCGGGGGACTGCGGGCGAAGTTTTAGAAAAATTAAAATCTGACACGACAAAAGGAGAATTCGTCGTTGCGGTTAGGAACAAATAAATATGGCAGAAAAAAATAAAAAGTTTTACATCACTACTCCGATTTATTATGTAAATGCCAAGCCACACATTGGCCACGCGTACACGACGATTACGGCCGATGTTTTGGCGCGTTATCACAGGATGCGGGGCGATGATGTTTATTTTCTAACTGGCACCGATGAGCATGGCGCGAAAATTCAGCAGATCGCCGATAAGACGCGAAAAAACCCAAAAGAATTTGTTGATGAAATTTCCGCTGCTTTTTCCGAGGCATGGGATGTACTTAATATATCAAACGATAATTTTATCCGAACAACTGATCCGGCGCATGAAAAAGCCGTAGCCGCGGTAACACAAAAACTTTTTGACAAGAAATTTATTTATAAGGGAAAATACGAAGCGCTCTATTGTGTCGGCTGTGAACAATATAAAACCAGGGCGGAATTGTTTGACGGGAAATGCCCGGACCATAAGTGCGAACCGGAAATACATGCAGAAGAAGCGTATTTGTTCCGGATGTCTAAATTTAAAGACGAATTATCGCGTCTTATAAAAAGTGACAAATTTAAAATTAGCCCCGGAGCCCGTAAAAACGAGATGATTTCTTTTTTAGAAAAAGAGGAGCTAAAGGACGTGGCCATTTCGCGGAAAAAAGAAAAGGTTCCGTGGGGCATAGAATTGCCGTTTGATAAAAATCACACTCTTTATGTTTGGGTTGACGCTCTTTTAAATTATTTGACCGGTCTTGGTTGGCCAAAAAACAAAAAGGTGTACGATAAATTTTGGCCCGTTAACTTGCAATTAATGAGCAAAGATATTTTGCGGGTGCATTCCACGATTTGGCCGGCTATGCTTTTGGCGATGGGGGAGAAATTGCCAAAGCAGCTTTTTGTTCATGGATATTTTACGATTGACGGGCAGAAAATGAGTAAGTCGCTAGGTAATGTTATTGATCCAGTGGAACTCGCGGGGAAATATGGCGTGGACGAAATTAGATATTTTCTATCGCGCGAAGTTTCTTTTGGTGAAGACGGGGATTTTGGTTTTATTCGCCTGGAAGGGAGATACAATGCCGATTTGGCAAACGGATTGGGAAATTTAGTTGCTCGGGTGCTCGCAATGTGTGAAAAATATTTTGATAGTAAAATTCCGGAGAAAGTTTCCGGTAGTGCGGAACGGACTTGGCAGAGTTATGAAATAAACATGGAAAAATTGGCGCCGCACTTGGCCTTGAAAGATGTTTGGGATTTAATTTCTTTTTGCGATCAATTTATAAATACTGAAGCGCCTTGGCAACTTGCAAAAGTTGATAAAGAAAAATTGTCGCGGGTGATTTATACTTTACTTGAAACATTGCGTCACATCGCCTGGCTTATCGCGCCGTTCATGCCAATGACTTCGGATAAAATTTTTGAACAGCTCGGATTGAAACCAGAAACGGAAAAGAAAAAAAGTTTAGAAAAAGCGAAAGTTTGGGGCGGTCTTGCGCCGGGAAAAAAGATAAAAAAGGGCGCGGCGCTTTTTCCGAGATTGGAAAAATAATATATTTTTATGATTCTCCTTGATCTCATCCTTCTCCTAATTCTTGGCGGATTTGTGCTTTACGGTCTTTGGTTTGGTTTAATCCATACCCTTGGTGTTTTGGTCGGCACGATCGCCGGCGCGTTTTTGGCAGCCAGGTGGTATGAGCCGGTTGCTGGCTGGGCGGGTTTTCTTTTCGGCGGCCATGAAAATTTAGCCAAAGTTGTTTGTTTTTTAATTCTTTTTGTCATAATTAATCGTCTTGTTGGCCTCATTTTTTGGATTATTGATAAAATTTTTTCGTTTTTGAAAATTGTTCCCTTTTTGAGCACGATCAACCGTTTGCTCGGCGCAGTGTTTGGATTTTTTGAAGGAGTTTTGGTTTTGGGCTTAACGCTTTTTGTCGCGGAAAGATATCCGCTCGGAGACTGGTTTGTAAATTCTTTGGCCGATTCCAAAATTGCAAATTATTTTATAACCGTGGGAAAAATTTTAATGCCGCTTCTTCCGGAAGTTGTTAAACAATTAAAATCTTATGTTATTTGACACTCACGCGCATTTAAATTTTGAAGCTTTTGAAAATGATTGGAAGGAAACTGCCAAACGCGCGCTTGATGCTGATATTAAAATTATAAATGTCGGCAGTAATTTAGAAACAAGTAAAAAAACAGTAGAAATTGCCGAGGAATTTAAGGAAGGTGTTTACGCGGCAGTCGGCCTTCATCCGATTCATGTTTTGGATGAAGAAGTGGATATTGAAGAATATAAAAAATTAGCGGCGCATCCGAAAGTCGTGGCGCTGGGTGAAATTGGTTTGGATTATTTTAGAATGCCAACGACTATTCGGCCGGAAGGAGCGGGTGGAGTAGCAACGGGTCGTCAGATTAAATCGTCAGCGGAAATAAAAAATTTACAAAAAGAAGTTTTACTTAAATTTTTAAAATTAGGGGCAGAAGAAAAGTTACCAGTGATTATCCATTGCCGCGAAGCACATACTGATTTGATTGATCTTTTGGAAAATTTTAACAAACCACCGGGTTCTGACGCGAGGGGAGTGATGCATTGTTTTTCGGGAAGCTGGGAAGAAGCGCGGCGATATTTAAATTTGGGATTTTTAATTTCCTTTACTGGCGTTATAACCTTTGCTCATTATGAAGGAGAAACTTTGGCAAAAATTCCTTTGAATAAAATTATGGTGGAAACAGATTGTCCATATCTTACGCCCGAGCCGCACCGCGGAAAGCGAAATGAACCGCGCTACGTTGAATATGTCGCGAAAGAGGTGGCAAGAGTTAAAGATGAAACTTATGAGGAAGTAGCAAGAGTTACTACGGAAAACGCAAGACTTCTTTTTTCAAAAATAAAATAAGTGAAACCTCGGATTAACCGAGGTTTTTTAAACTTAATTCCATTTATTGTCTTGACTAATTCAGCGAGAGGATTAAGATTAAGTAATTTCTTAATCTTTTCGTAATTTAATTGTAATATACTATTAATGGATATTTAGAGTTTTTCTCTAAATTTAAATAAATTAAAGTGAATTTCATTTCACTAAAGGAGAAAAATATGACCATTTTAGTAGTAGAAGACGAGTATAAAATAACGCGTTTTATCCAGAGAGGTCTTGAAATGGAGCATTACACAGTTGACGTGGCTTATGATGGGGAAGAAGCCTTAAACAAATTGGGCGTGAATGATTATGATTTGATTATTCTCGATCTGATGTTGCCCAAAAAAGATGGCATTGAAGTTTGTAAAGAAATTAGAGATAAAAAAATTGACGCGCCAGTTATAATGCTTACCGCGCGCGATACGATCGAAGATCGTATCAGGGGGCTTGATCAAGGTGCTGATGATTATATTGTTAAACCTTTTGCTTTCGGCGAACTTCTAGCAAGAATCAGGGCACTGCTTCGCCGGGAAAAAACGGTTAAAAGATCAGTTTTACAAATTTCTGATTTAATTTTGGATCCGGCAACTCACGAGGTCACGCGAGCCGATAAACCACTAACACTTACGAGTAAAGAATATCGCTTACTTGATTATTTTATGCGCCGTCCAGGGCAAGTTTGTACGCGAACAATGATTGGTGAGCATATCTGGGGATATAATTTTGTTGATAGTAGTAATGTTATTGACGTCTCTGTTAGTAATTTAAGAAAAAAAATTGACGGGGATTTTCCGTTACAGCTGATTAAAACTGTTCGTAATGTTGGTTATAAGATAATTCAGGAGCCTCGGTAAAATTGAATTAATAACTATCAGAAGTCTTTTAAATGAATAATTTAGGATAGGTTTAAATATGTTAAAACCTAAATCAAAAACTGATTTGGTGGAATCCTGCAGAGTTGCTTGCGAAAAGGCGGGGTCTCATCTCTCCGATTATTTTTCATTTTATTTTCTTTCCAGCATTGGCTTAGTGCTGGGAATTTTTTATTTTATATATCAATACACCCATCACCAGTTTGCTTTTTGGGAAGATGTCAAACCTTTTAATTTAGGAATTTCTCTTTTTCAAATAGTAAATTATTTTTGGGTCGCCCTTGTTGTTTCAGCGCTTATTGCAAGTTCTTACTTATACTGTAGTGGCCGAGTCGCTCTTAGAAAAAAAAATATTTTGGAAAAAGAACTTCAGCGGCGAAAAGAAGAATACGAAAAGATTTTAGAAAATGTTCCCGTCAGTATTTTAACTCTTAATAAAAAAGGTGAAGTTATCTCAGCTAATCCATACTTTACCGAACTTTCAGGGAAGTTGGTATCGGAGAAAATAGGTAAGAGTATTTTTAATTTTGGTTTTGTGTACGAATCAGAGGAGCTCCAATCTAGATATAACAATTTATTAAAAAACGGCGAATCATTTCAGTATATTAACTACACACGCAGTTCCTGGATTCCAAGAAAATTTTTAAATTTTTACGCCGTACCACTTAAAAATAAAAAGGGTGAAGTAGAGGGAGCTATCTCGGTTGCTCAAGACAACACCGAAACATTTATTGCCTTGGAACAGGTACGAAATAAAGTTAAACAGATTCACTTAATAGACCAAATATCAAGAGCGATCAATTCTGTGTTGAACCTGGAAGAAGTTCTTTGGCTAATTCTTCGGAACGCGGTAAAATTGACGAACGCGGTCAGCGGCGCTGTTTTAATGCTTGAAAATAGGGATGACTTAGTTATTAAAGAGGCATATAATATGCCTGCTGGTTGGCAAAATGTTCGTATCAAAGTTGGGCAAGGACTTTGCGGCCATGCCGCTTTTATCAAGCAGCCATATTATAGTAATGATCTTAAAAATGATCCATATTTTATTAGCCGGCCAGAGATTGAAAATATTAAATCAGAACTCGCCGTGCCGATTATTTTAGAAAAGGAGGTTATCGGCATTATAAAAATTGATAGTGATGAAACAGGAAGATTTAAGGACGAGGATGCGGAATTGATGGTCACTCTGGCTAATAGTGCGGCGGTGGCGATTTCTAATAGTCAGTTGTATGAAAGGGTAAAAGATTTAAATAAAAATTTGGAAGAGAAAGTCCAGCTAAGAACAGAAGAGTTGAAGATTGCCAATCAAAAATTAGAAAAATCAATTGAGTTGAAGTCTCAATTTATTGCCGATGCATCACACGAGCTTAGAACGCCACTTACCATCATGAAAGGAAATCTTGATATTGCTCTTTTGGACGAGAAAGTGAAGGTGAAGGACCTCAAGGAAACTTTAAAAAGTATTGATGAGGAGGTTGAGCGAATGTCTGGAATTCTTGCTGATTTGATGGTTTTAACGCATGCCGGATCTGGAAAACTTAATATTAAAAAAACTACCGTAAATTTAGAAAATCTTTTAAAAACAGCGGCTCAGTCAATGGAAATCTTGGCTAAAGAAAAAAATATAAAAATAGAAGTGAATGTCAATAGCGGGGTGAATGCCATGATTGATGAAAATAAATTTTTGAAATTATTGTTGAACTTGATATCTAATGCAATCAAATATGGAAAAAACAATGGCCGGGTCCGCCTTTCGGCGGAAAATAATGCCGAAGAAATTAAGGTGATTATTGCGGATAACGGCATCGGTATCCCCGAAGATGAATTGCCGTTTATTTTTGAAAGATTTTATCGCGTTAATAAAGTTCGTACCAGAGAAAAAATTGGTGGCAGCGGGCTCGGATTGGCAATTTGTAAATCAATTACAGAAGCTCACGGGGGGATTATTGACGTTCAAAGCAAAGTGGGGGAGGGTAGTCAATTTTTTATTCGCTTACCGAATAAAAAAATCGAGTTTGGAGATGGTTGACAAATAGTGTAAATGTTATAAGATAATCTTTCGGGTTCTTTAATTTAAATTTAAAGATTAAGTGGTCTACCGAAGAACGTCAGGAAGACGAATTTCGGCGGACCACTTAGGGAATAGCCGGAGGGTGGATTACAGAGAAAAAGTGGAGCCATATGGTGAAGAAATGGAATCCAGAGAAGAATGCCGCAAGAGGGCCGAAATCCTCTGCGAACTTGGAGGTAAGGATCTGGAAATCGTGAGAAACCGGAGCCTCATCCAGGGTTCTAACGATCGACCCGGAGCTGAAGAATTGTGGGCGAGAGTCACGAGGCGTAATATTACGCCGATCATCTATCGGGATCTGCCCTACAAGCGGGTTCACGCCAATCTTCAGGTGCCAGTGTCCTGCGGTTGTGAATTGGCCGCGTGGGGCAGGAAGCAAGGTTGGCAGGGTGGTTGCTCGTTCTGTGACATTGGGAGGTTTACCTCCTGTTATCACCTCAGCCCATTCGAAATGTTGAACTTGATTGGCTTGATCCTCAGGAAATCGCCACTCGCAAACCGCTTCTGGAGAAGAGAGAGGAAGTGTCTCGTGATTTCCTTCTCGGCTGCCGGTGAGCCACTCTTGCGGTATGAGGCCGTAAAGGAGACCGTTACGAGACTTGATGAGATTTTTGCCAAGCGTGGCGTTCAAGTATTCTTCTCTCTCTGCACATCAGGCATTGCGAGTGGTATCCAGCAGATGCTCAATGACGTGAGGTTCTGCGACGAGTACCGCGTCCAACTCCGCTTCTCCATGCATTTTCCTACTGATGAAGAACGGAGACACTTCATTCCTGCCAGGGACCCCGTTCAGGAAATTGTGGATCTAGGAACAGCGTACGCAGAAGCAGTACGCGTAAAGTTCGTGATCCACTACGCACTGATTCAAGGGGTTAACGATTCCGATTCTCACGCGGAAAAATTAATCCGCTTACTCCATTCCCAGAGAAGGCACATCTTGGTGAGGATCTCGCGAATCAACCCAGAATGTGGCGCAAGCAAAATCAGCCTTCTTCCTCCGTCCAAAAATCGAAGGAAGAAGTTCATTCAGCTACTCAAGGAAGGAGGACTGGAATGTTCACCCGTGTGGGAGGGATACGCGAGGTGGGCATGCAACGCAGCCCATTTTCGATAGTTCCCTATGAGGGGGCCTGCCATCTCTGGCGGCCCCCTATTTTTTTTAAAAAGCATTGACCATTTTTTAAAAATGTTCTAGAATACCTAAATATTTAAATTAAGATTAAGTAAAAATTAAACCTGTGGATAAGCTAGAAACTTCCCAAAAAACAAAAGAAAAAAGTCAGGTTTGGTATGCGCTGTCTCTGGCTTGGCAACTTGGTTATTCTATTGCTGTTCCGTTAGTTCTTCTTGCTTTGCTCGGTAGAATTTTAGATAAAAGATTTGACACTTCACCTTGGCTTTTATTGGCCGGAGTGCTTTTATCTTTAGTTATTTCAACTTTTGCTGTTTATTTTAAGACAATAAAAATTTTAGGAACGGCAGATTCCGAAAAGGTAAAATCTGAAAAAACTGAACAAAAATAAATAAGTATGAATATTTCCCTTGCCGCGGAACCAATTTTCCATATCGGCAGTTTTCCCGTTACAAATACTTTGCTCGTAGCTTGGGTAATAATTTTATTTTTGATAATCATCGCGCTAGTAGTACGAAAAAATTTAAAAGAAGTACCGAGAGGATTACAAAATGTTGTGGAAACAGTTGTGGAGGGGGCGTTAAGTTTTATGGAAACAATCACGGGCGACCGGAAACAGGCCAAAAAATTTTTCCCGATAGTTTTTACAATTTTTATTTTTGTAATTTTATCTAATTGGATTGAAATTGTTCCAGGACTTGGGACGATAGGCATTTGGGAAGAACATCACGGAAAAACAATTTTAGTTCCCTTTATTCGTTCGGCTTCGGCTGATTTGAATGTTACTTTGGCGATCGCCATTGTTTCTGTAATTTCTACTCAAATTTTCGGCATTGCTGGAATTGGTCTTTGGAAATATGGAAAAAAATTTCTTCCCTTCGGCGGTTTATTTAAAATAAAATACGGATTTTTACCGGTTCCTTCTTTTAACGGAATTATTAATTTTTTTGCCGGTTTTTTAGAATTAATTGCCGAACTAGCGAAATTTGTTTCTTTTTCTTTTCGGCTTTTCGGAAATATTTTTGCCGGAGAAGTTTTATTGACAGTAGTTAGTTTTCTCGTACCATATATTGTGCCTTTGCCATTTTTATTTTTGGAAATTTTTGTGGGATTTGTTCAAGCTTTGGTTTTTGCGATGTTAACTTTAGTATTTCTAAAAATGGCAGTCACGGAACATGAACACGAGGAACATGAAGCGCATTAATTCATTTATTTATCATTAATTAACATAACGACAGTAAATCGCCGACGTTAAATAAAAAAATTTCCGTCGAAAGTGGATGACTGTCGAATAAAATTATGGCTGTAACAGAAACAACGCAGGCTGCGGGCGGGCTTCTTGGCAATTTAGATGCTGTAAAAGCTATCGCTGCGGCTTTCGCAATTGCTGTCGGTGCTTTTGGCCCGGCTATGGCTATCGGAAAATTGGCTGGCAAGGCCATGGAATCGATCGGCCGAAATCCGGAGGCTGCTTCAAAAGTGCAGACCGCGATGATTTTGGCTATCGCTTTCACCGAAGCTATCGCCATTTACGCGCTTGTCGTGGCTCTAATCATTAAGTTTGTTTAGTCCACGGTTCGGAGTCCATGGCAAAAAGCCGTGGACTTAAAACTTTGAACTAATATTAAAAATATGGAATTATTAGAAAAACTTGGCATTGATTGGCGACTTTTAATCGCCCAACTTGTAAATTTTTTGATTTTGGTTTTGATTTTGTATAAATTTTTATACAAACCGCTTTTAAAAATGCTCGAGGGACGAAAAGAAAAAATTGAAAAAGGCCTGCGTGACGCCGAACAGCTTGGAGTAGAATTGGAAAAAACTAAAGAACTTCAGGCCGCAGAAATTCAAAAAGCTAAGCAGGAAGCGAAAGGAATTATTGAAGAAGCGGGGAAGCGCGCTGAAGTGGCTGGGGCGGAAACAAAACTTAAAACAAAGGCTGAGGTGGAAAAGCTAATTACCGTCGCAAAAAATCAAATGATCGAGGAGAAAATAAAGATGATGGCTGAAGTTAAAAAAGAAGCGGCAGAGATGGTTATAGCTGTGGCAGAAAAAATAATTGGTAAAACAATTGATATAAAAGCACAAAAAAGTTTGATAGAAGAAACCCTACGAGAAGTTGATAAAAAATAGTTGATTTATGAAAATAAAACCCAAACAATACGCGATTGCCCTGTATGAAGCAGTAAAAGACGCACCCAAAGAAAAGGTGCGGAGTATTTTGGGCAATTTTATAAAGACGCTCGCAAAAAATAATGCGTTTCGTTTTGCTCCGCAAATTATCGAGTACTTTATAAAATATGCTAATCATGCAGAAGGAATTGTGGATTTAAAAATAAAAAGTGCGGAACCGATTAAAGAAGATTTAATGGAGAAAATAAAACAATCAGCTCCCACTATTTTGAAAAAAAGTTTTAAAAAAATAAATATTACAAAAGAGGTTGACCCGAGTTTAATTGGCGGTTTTATTCTTGAAGCAGAAGATATGGTTTTTGACAGTAGTTTAAAAAATAAATTTAGAATATTAAAAAATCATTTATTTGTTAAATAAAAAATTATGTCGGACGTGAATTTTATTATTGAAAGTTTAAAAAAACAAATTGCCGAAGCAAAAGTTTCCTCTGGTGTGGAAAAAGTCGGCCATGTCGCGGAGATTGGCGATGGTATCGCAAGAATTACTGGGCTCTCGGAGTGCATGGCCGGAGAAATGCTTGAATTTGTGAGCAGTGAAAAATCAGGGGAGTCGGTTTTTGGCGTTGCCCTAAATCTTGAAGAAGATATTATCGGCGCCATGATTTTGGGTGAACATATTCATATTAAAGAAGGGGATACGGTCAAAAGCACTGGCAGAATTCTATCCGTACCTGTCGGAGAAAATTTGATTGGAAGAGTTGTGGATTCTCTTGGTCTGCCGAAAGATGGAAAAGGCGCTATAAAAGAAAGTAAATTTTATCCGATAGAAAAAATTGCGCCGGGCGTTATAACAAGACAAAAAGTTGCGACTCCGCTCCAAACCGGCATTAAAGCTATCGATTCTATGATCCCAATCGGCCGCGGGCAAAGAGAATTAATTATTGGAGATCGTCAAACCGGAAAAACCGCCCTCGCGATTGATACGATTATTAATCAAAAGGGGAAAAATTGTGTTTGTATTTATGTGGCTATCGGACAGAAGGAATCAAAAATTGCTAAAATTGTAGCCAAATTTGAAGAATTTGGCGCTATGGAGCACACAATTGTCGTGTCTGCCGGCGCTTCAGATCCCGCTTCACTTTCTTTTATCGCGCCTTACGCTGGCTGCGCCATGGGCGAATATTTTATGGATCAGGGCAAAGACGCACTTGTTATTTATGATGATCTTTCAAAGCACGCCGCCTCTTATCGTCAAATCTCTTTACTTCTTCGCCGACCTCCGGGACGTGAAGCTTATCCGGGCGATATTTTTTATTTGCATTCACGCCTTTTGGAACGCGCCGCAAAGATGAATCCTGATTTTGGCGGTGGATCTTTGACCGCTTTGCCAATTATTGAAACTCAGGCTGGAGATGTTTCCGCTTACATTCCGACCAATGTTATTTCCATTACCGACGGCCAGATTTATTTGGAATCAGATTTATTTTACAAAGGTATTCGTCCGGCTCTAAACGTCGGTCTTTCCGTTTCCCGCGTTGGTTCCGCCGCACAGACTAAAGCTATGAAAAAAGTTGCCGGCCGTTTGCGTTTGGACTTGGCGCAATTCCGTGAACTTGAGGCCTTTGCCCAATTTGCTTCAGATCTTGATGAAGCAACAAGAAAACAAATTGAACGCGGCAGAAGATTAACTGAAGTTTTAAAACAAGGCCAATATGTTCCGATGTCTATGGAAAATCAGGTCGCGATTCTTTACGCCGGCATCAATGGTTATTTGGATGACGTGCCAGTGGAAAAATTAAAAGAGTGGGAAGATAAATTCCATGCGTATCTGAAATCCGAACCGGCTGGCGTTTTGGCAGAGATTGCGAAAAAGAAAGAGTTAGTTCCGGAAATTGAAGAAAAATTAAAAACAACTATCGCGGATTTTAAGGCAAGCTTATAATTTTAACGCACAGCAATGGCCGTTTCTACAAAAATCATCCGAAGACGTATCAAATCCATCACTAACACCAAAAAAATTACCAAGGCGATGGAAATGGTTGCGGCTTCAAAAATGAGAAAAGCCCAGCAGGCAACGCTTCGCACTCGCGATTACGCCAACCGGGCTTGGTCTTTGATTTCTGATTTGTCGGGAAAAACCGATTCTAAACTTCATTCTTTCTTAGTTAAAAAAGATAAAGTTAAAAAGGTTTGCGTGGTTTTGGTTTCTTCTGATCGCGGTTTGTGCGGAGGATTTAACGCGCAAATTATTAAAAAAATCGCGGAATTTTCCAAAGGTTTAATGGACAAGGGAATTGAAATGGAGTTTTTAACTGTCGGGAAAAAAAGCCGGGATTTTACGGCGCGCCACAAAATAAAACTCGTGGCGGATTTTACGAATTTATCCAGCGTGACACGGCTCGCGGAGATTAGAGCGATTGCGAAAATTGTGATTGATGATTTTTCCGCGGGAAAGTACGACGAAGTTTATCTGGCTTATACTGATTTTATTTCTACAATTTCCCAGCGCCCGAGAATTTTAAAACTCTTGCCGTTTTCTCGGGAGCGTGACGCGGATTTGGGAAAAGTGAGTGAAGAAAAAACGCCGGAAAAGCGTGAAGAAAAAGAATATGAATTTTTATTTGAACCGTCGCCCGATCAAGTTTTGGAATATATGCTACCGAAAATGGTGGAAATGCAAATTTTTCAGGCAATTTTGGAATCTAACGCTTCGGAACATTCCGCCAGAATGGTGGCGATGAAGAATGCTTCTGATTCTGCCGAAGACATGATATTTGATTTAACTTTAATGTATAATCAAGTTCGCCAGTCGGCTATCACAAAAGAAATTATGGAAATTGTAAGTGGCAAGGCGGCCCTGGAATAGCATTAATTTAATTTATAAATTATATAAAAAATATGAACAAAGGAACTGTCAAACAAATCATTGGTCCGGTTGTGGACTTGGAATTTAAAGAAAAAATTCCGCAAATTTACAATGCCGTGGAAATAAAAAAGGCAGATGGAGAAAAGCTTGTTCTTGAGGTCCAACAGCACCTTGGCGGAAATTTGGTTCGTGCCGTGGCTATGGGCGCGACAGACGGTCTGCGTCGGCAAATGGAAGCCGTAGATACTGACGCGCCGATTTCCGTACCGGTTGGAAAAGAAACGCTTGGCAGAGTTTTTAATCTTTTAGGTGAAACGGTCGACGGACTTGGAGAATTTAAGTCAAAAAAACGATATCCGATTCATCGTCCGGCGCCGAAATTTACTGACCAATCAACCAAAACTGAAATTTTAGAAACCGGAATTAAAGTTATTGACCTCATTTGTCCGATTCTAAAAGGTGGTAAAGTCGGATTGTTTGGCGGAGCCGGTGTGGGAAAAACCGTGGTTATTCAGGAACTTATTAATAATATTGCTAAGGCGCACGGCGGTGTTTCCGTATTTGCTGGAGTAGGCGAGCGAACTCGTGAAGGAAATGATCTTTATCACGAAATGAAGGATTCGGGCGTTTTAGACAAACTCGCCATGGTATTTGGACAAATGAATGAACCTCCGGGATCTCGTCAACGCGTAGCTTTGTCCGCACTTTCTATGGCTGAATATTTTCGTGATGAAGAAAAACAAGACGTACTCCTTTTTATTGATAATATTTTCCGTTTCACGCAAGCCGGCTCGGAAGTGTCGGCGCTCCTCGGCCGCATTCCCTCGGCCGTAGGTTATCAGCCAACTTTGGCCACGGAAATGGGTGAACTTCAAGAAAGAATTACTTCCACGAATCTTGGTTCCGTGACTTCCGTGCAAGCCGTATACGTTCCAGCCGATGATTTAACTGATCCGGCGCCAGCGAATACTTTTGCCCATCTTGATTCAACTGTAGTGCTTAATCGCGCTTTGACTGAACTCGGTATTTATCCGGCCGTGGATCCGCTAGATTCCACTTCCACGATTTTGGATCCAAAAATTGTCGGCGAAGAACATTATAATGTCGCCCGCCAAGTACAAAAGGTTTTGCAACGCTACAAAGATTTACAAGATATTATTGCTATTTTGGGTATGGAAGAACTATCTGAAGAAGATAAATTGACCGTGTCGCGAGCAAGAAAAATTCAAAAATTCTTGTCTCAGCCATTCTCTGTAGCGGAAACTTTTACTGGTACGCCAGGTAAATATGTTTCGCTTAAAGATACTATTCGCAGTTTCAAAGAAATTTTAGAAGGCAAACACGACGACAAACCAGAACAATCTTTCTATATGAAGGGCGGAATTGAGGAAGTTACGGCGTAATAATTAAAAAAATTGACATGGCCTCCAAATTAAAATTTGAAATCATTACTCCCGAAAGAGTTGTCTTAAAAGATGAAGTTGATCAAATAACTATTCCTACGGCGGAAGGAGAGATTACGATTTTGCCAAATCACATTCCCTTGATTGCCATGCTTCGTCCAGGAGAGATTGTTGCCAAAAAAGATAAAGAGGAAATCGCCATGTCTTGTTCTGGCGGATTTATTGAAGTTACTGGAGATAAAGTTTTGATTTTGGCCGATACCGCGGAAAAGGCGGAAGAACTTGTGGAAGTAGAAATTGAAAAAGCCAGAGAGCGAGCGCAAAAAGTTCTTGAAGAAAAACATGTTGATGCGGAAAAATACGCTGATGCAGCGGCTAGTCTTGAACGCGAATTGGCGCGTCTTAAGGTCGCGAGAAAAAGAAGCCGGGCACGCACCGCGCCGAGCATTAAAGTTGAAGAATAATTTATTTATATTATGCAACAATATCCTTTTAAAAATTTTCATCATGTTCCAGTAGCCGCGATCTATTGTCTTGATCCAAGATTTCGAACTCAGCATGAACAATTTATTTCGCGCGAACTTGGCTTTGAAGAATTTGATCAATATGTTTTTCCGGGCGGACCAAAAGCCTTAGTCAGCGAACCAACGCGTAACGTTTTTCTTGAAGCGCTCAAAAATGTGTCAATTAATTTGCACCATATTGAAAAAATTATTTTAATTGCCCATCGCGATTGCGGCGCTTACGGTGGATCAGTAGCTTTTCCGGATCTGGCGACTGAAGAAGCAACGCAAATAAAAGATTTACAAACTGTCCGAGATATTTTGCTTGAGCAATTCCCAAAAATTTCGGTCAGTATGTTTTACGCGGAAATTATTGGTGAAAACATAGAATTTAATCCAGTTGAGTAAAAATATTCTTTGCCGAAAGATAACGTCTCTCGGTTTATTTTTTTAAATTTTTTGAAAAAATAAACAGGGGGAGGAGTTAAGGAGGAGGGAAGATGAGAGAAGCAAGTAAGTTGTACCTGGTTGATCTCAAACTGAGAGTCCCGGTAGTAGCCGTCTTCTGTCTGGACTATCGGTTTGTCCAGCAGCACCAGGATTTCTTGAGGCACGAGCTGGGCATTCTATTCTACACGCCCTACACTTTTCCTTCTGGGCCGAGGGTCTACACCGATCGAGAAACAAGGAACGTTTTCCTGGGTGCGTTCAGTAGGGTCTCTGACCATCACCACCAAGCTACGCGGGTCATCTTGATCGCCCATCGCGACTGCAAGGCCTGGGGCGGTTCGGAGGCGTTCCCGAGCCTTGAAGCGGAGAGAGCGGCCCATGAGGACGATATGCGAGCCGCGCGAGATACGCTGCAACGGCGTTGCCCCAGGCTCGAGATCGAACTCTACTACATGGAGATCGTGAGCAGAACCGGGGATGAGGGCAAGATCCAATTCCAACCCGTGAGGTAGCCGAGCAGTACAACCGAATATTTTCCATCTGATCCACTACTGGCTGTGCCCTGGTGGATCTTTTTATCTTGTTTTTTAAAGCAAAAACCTTTATAATTATAAAAATATGTTCCCAAAAATAAGCGTAATAATCCCAACCTACCAGCACGGAGACACGATTGAAGCGTGTCTTTTATCATTGTTTAACCAAACATTCAAAGATTTTGAAATTATTGTAGTTAATGATGGTTCAACGGATAACACGGCTGAAGTTTTGGAAAAATATAAAGACCGAATAAAAATTATTAACCAAAAAAATCTTGGCGCGCCGGCAGCAAGAAATAGGGGATTTAGGGAATCAACCAGCCAGTTTATAATTTTTGCTGATGCCGATATTGACGCCAAACCGGAAATGCTTCAAAAAATGTTAGACGCGCTTTTAAATCATCCCGAAGCATCTTTTGCCTATTCATCTTTTATGTGGGGCAGAAAAAAATTTGGTCTTCATGAGTTTGATGGCGAGGCGCTTAAGAAAATGAATTATATTACTTCTACAACACTTATTCGTCGCGAACACTTTCCCGGCTGGGATGAAAGTTTAAAAAAATTTCAGGATTGGGATTTGTGGCTAACGATGGCTGAGCAAGGACACGTTGGTATTTGGGTGCCCGAATTTTTATTTACTGTAAAACCTCGCCGAACCGGAATTTCTTCTTGGCTGCCAAGTTTTATGTATAAAATTCCTTGGGAAAAAATTGGTTGGGCGCCAAAGGCGATAAAAAAATACAGTGCCGCTTTGAAAATTATCAAAGCAAAACATCATTTATAATATGGACTTGTCAATCATTATCGTAAATTGGAAAGTCAAGGATTTGCTAGAAAAATGTTTGAAATCAATTTTTGAACAAACAAAAGATATTACTTTTGAAGTTTTTGTCGTGGATAACAATTCAGGCGATGGAAGTGTAGAAATGGTAAGAGAAAAATTTCCCCAAGTTGATTTAACAGCGAGCGCGGAAAATTTGGGTTTTGCCAAAGGAAATAATTTAGCAATAAAAAAATCTCGTGGTCGGTATATTTTACTTTTAAATCCGGATACGGAAATTCTGGATAACGCATTAGGCAAGATGGTTCAATTTATGGACACTCATCCCGAGTGCGGCATCGGCGGCTGTAAATTATTAAATCCAGATTTGTCGCTTCAACCGTCAGTTCGCGCTTTTCCAGACTTGGCCTCGCAAATTTTCATTTTATTAAAAATTCACCATCTCCTGCCACACTCCAAAACGATGTATAAATATTTAGTTCAGGATTTTGATTATGAAAAAATACAAGAAGCTGATCAGGTAATGGGCGCGTTTATGCTGATTCGCCGAGAAGTGATAAATAAAATCGGGATGCTTGATGAAAATTTTTGGATTTGGTTTGAGGAAGTTGATTTTTGTAAACGCGCGAAAGAGGCGGATTTTAAAATTTTATATACTCCAGAGGCGAAAATTATTCATCATTTTGGGCAAAGTTTTAAACAAGCCATGGGTATTAAAAAACAAAAAGATTTTAACCGAAGTTTATCTTATTATTTTAAAAAGCACGGCACAAAAGGGGAGTGGCTTGCAATTCAGATTCTCCGACCGTTAAGCTTGATCCTTGCTTGGTCTGCACAAAGTTTTAAAAAATAAAAAAACGCCGACTAATTAGCTTTCGCTTTTTAGTCGGCGGTAGTTCGTTCCTCCGTCCGTCGAGGTCTAGCCCACGGGCTGGCTCTTATAGAAAACGGCGAGCGTGGCGATGATCTTCATCGCTTCGTCCTCACCGATCTGGCGCTCCTCGCCGGCCGAAAGCCTGCAGTCGGCGGCCAGGTTGCGAATGGCTGGAATCCCGTCCAGACCGATATCGGTCGATCCTTCGATCGTCCAGCCGCGGGTCTCCGGGAGGTAGGAGAGGATGATCAGCCGGTCACCCCGTTCCCCGCCCGAGAGAGAAATCTCGATGCAGGTCGGTTCTCGCCCCAGGAGGTTTTCTCTGTGGCCGGCCGAACCCTTAACCACGAGATCCCACCTCAAGAGAAAGCCGCTTCGCGCCGGAGTGTCGAAGCCGGCGATCACGTCGTCGTAGTGGGTGGGCTCCGTTCCGCGAACGCGATGCTTGGCGAAAATCTCCTCGATCTTCTCGCACTTCGCGATCGTCACCTTGAGTCTTTCGAGTCGGGAATTCATCCCTTATACCCTCCTTCTGGCCTAAACGAGATTGTTCAGGCTACACTACAATCTATCAATAAAAATATAAATTGTCAAGATATGAACTTATTCGGAAAATATTTTAAAACCTCGCTGCTCTTCGTTTCTTTCGCGTTAATTTTGTCTTTTGTCGCGTATTTTTTCCCGCTCTTTAATAAAGTATCATTTTTTGTTATTCTTGGCCTGACTTTAGTTTTAACTTTGGAAAAATTGGAATATGGAATTTATATCCTATTAGCAGAATTGTTTATTGGTTCAAAAGGATATTTATTTTATTTTGATTTAGGCGGAACTTCGGTCTCTCTGCGCATTGCCTTATTTTTAATTGTGATGGCAGTTTGGGTATATAGAAGAATTGAAAAACGGGATTTTAAATTTTCGCTAAATAAATGGTATTGGATATTGTTTGCATTTATTATCTGGGGATTTATTTGGGGATTAATTCGCGGCAACTCTTTCCAAAATTTATTTTTTGATTTTAATGGCTGGCTTTATTTTGGCATTATTTTCCCGCTCGTTGATGTTATAAAATCGCGCGAACAAATTGAAAATGTTTTACAAATTTTCACCGCCGCCGTTACGGTTATTATTATCAAAACTTTTTTCTTCCTTTACATTTTTTCTCATGGTTTTGAAGTCGCAGTTCTTCCGATCTATCGTTGGCTCCGGCAATTTTTAATCGGAGAAGTTACATTAATGCCAAGCGGTTTTTACCGAATATTTTTCCAGTCGCAGATTTATTTACTGATTGGGTTTTTTATTTTTTCCGCTTTCTTAATTTGGCAAAACAAAAAGGACAAGAGATATTGGTTATTGGCGATTGGATCATTGACTTCGGTTTTGATCAGTTTTTCTCGAAGTTTTTGGGTTGGGCTCGCGGTCGGACTTCTCGCACTTTTGATAATTTTAATTATTCAAAAATTTTCTTTGGGAAAAATTGTAAAAATTGGTTTAGCCGGCCTCGCCATTTTAGTAATTTCTTTGTCCGCGACTTTCGCGACCGCGCAATTTCCATTTCCCGAGCCGGGAAGAATTTCTTTTGCTTCAATGTTTAGCGACCGCCTGACCGATTTAGACGAAGCCGCGGTCCGGAGCCGTTGGGATCTTTTGCCACCGCTTGGACAAGCAATTATAAAACATCCAATTATTGGTTCAGGGTTTGGGACAACAGTCACTTACAAAAGCAGTGATCCTCGCGCGGTTCAGGTTAATCCAGGGGGGATTTTTACAACCTACGCTTTTGAATGGGGATATTTGGATATAATGCTTAAAATTGGCTTGGCCGGACTAGTTGTTTATCTTCTTTTTATCGCTAAAATTTGGCGTTCTGGCTGGGGTTTGGGGCGTTCTGGGGTATTTATAGCATTCGGGTTTTTGGCCGGATTAGCCGCCCTTTTAGCCACAAATTTTTTTAGTCCATATTTGAACCATCCTTTGGGAATTGGATATATAATTTTTTGTGATATATTTATTCAAAAGTTAAAAAAATAACCGGGACAAAAGTTTTGACAAAAACCCCCGTGAAAGCGGAGGTTTTTAATCTTGACAAAATATCAATTAAGTATAAAATATAATCGAGTTTGCTGCATAGGGCGGCAGTAGGGGGAAAGGGAAGGAGAAAGACAAGAGATGGGCAAAGTGAAATTTTTGGTCAAAGGAGGAGGAAGCCACGAGTTCAGCTGTGGACGGCTCGAGCGGATGCTCCGCGAAGCATGCCGCCGTTTCAACTTCGGGTTGAAATTGAAACCGGAAGACATCACGGTGATGCCCGACAGCTCGATCCCTGCGAGCCAGGAACACGGCATCAAGGATCCGCTCCAGATCACGATTGGCTTCTCGCCCGATCTTCTGGAGCACCTCGCGCCTCCCTTCGAAACGAGGGAGGGTCGGAGCGACTCCGCGCTTCGCCGATTCGTCCAGACGATGGGCGAGACGGCCAGGAGGATCGGTCCGGAGAACGGCTGGCCGCAACGCCAGGTAGAGGTCAGCGTGCCCCTGACCGACGTTTCATGGAGGGGCTAGCCCAAATCCTCACCCGAACTACAAAATCATTTCTCTTAGTGGCGTTAACGCAAGTTGACGCCACTTCTTTTTATCTTGACAAATTCATAGAATAGTGTATAATGTAAACATAATTAAATAAGCTCTCGTTTAGACGGGAGCGAGCAGAAGAGTAGGACAATTTTAACGATAGATCCTTGAGATAATATCAAAAGGTCATAAGTTAAAATGACCGAGACTTCAAGTAACTTATGGCCTTCAACAATCAAGGCTTTGGCCCCAGACCTCCGCGCCAGATGTTCAATGTCGCTGACATGAACCTCAAATGCGCTGACTGTGGCGCCCCGATCACCGAGCTTCCTTTTAAGCCAGCCGCTGATCGACCAATTTATTGCTTTGAATGCAACAAAAAGCGAAGAGCTAATTTTGCAAGATAAGGATAAATACAAAACCAGCCGTTAATTCGACTGGTTTTGTATTATATAAATTTATATTAAAGTAGCGCTGATGATTTTAGAATAACCCCGCAAAAATTCTTGGCCTGTTGCTTTATTTTTTCCTTCCAACTGCAGCTCATTTATTTTTAAGGTTCCCTTACCCGTAGTGACTATTATTTCTCCGCCAGAAGAAAGTGAAACTTGTCCGACTCCGCCAGTCGGATCATTTTCAAAAATTTCCGCGCGTAAAATTTTCAATTTTTTATTTTCCTCCGGCCATACACACCAAGTTCCCGGCCACCCCTCGAGCGCTCTTATTTGTCTCTCAATTTCTTCTGCTGATTTTTGCCAGTCAATTTTTCCGTCTTCACGCGTTAAAATTTTTGTGAAAGTTGCCCGCGATTCATCTTGCGGTATTGGCTTAATTTCGCCGCTAAACCATTTAGGCAATATTTTTATCAATAAATCGCCACCTAATTTTGATAATTTTTTCGATAATTCAGTATGTGTTAAATTTGAAATTTCAAAGTCCAAATCTGATATTGCTACAATCGGCCCATGATCAACTTGTTCATCCATTAAAATTATTGTAACACTTGTTTTTTTATCGCCTTCTAAAATCGTATACTGTATCGGCGCCGCGCCGCGATGGCGAGGCAAAAGGGAGGGGTGAATATTTAGAGCGCCAAATTTTGGGATATCCAAAATATTTTTAGGAATTATCTTTCCATAATCAGCAACAATCAATAAGTCCGGTTTCAAATCTTTAATTGTTTTTTCGGCTTCAAAATTTTTTAAACTCCTTGGATCGTAAATTTCAAGATCTAATTTTTGTGCTTCAATTTTTACCGGGGAAGGGGAGAGAGTTTTTTTTCGACCAACTGGTTTATCTGGTTGAGTAATTATAGTAATTGGACGAAATTCTGAATCGGCTAATCTGTTTAAAATATCGGCGGCAAATTCCCCACTACCGGCAAATAATATTTTATAATTCATAATTTTAATCTAAATTTTCGGCGCTTCTTCAATAACTTTTTTCGCCCGATCAATAAAGAGTACGCCGTTTAAATGGTCAACTTCATGCTGAATAACGCGGGCAAAAAGATCTTTAGCCTTAAATTTTATAGATTTGCCGTTTTCATCGAACGCCTTAACTTTAATAATTTTTGATCTTTTTACCGGACCCCATTTTCCCGGAACAGAAAGACAACCTTCCTCGGCAGCTTCTTTTCGCCAAGAAAAATTAATAATTTCCGGATTGATTAAAGCCATTACTTTTTCTTGCGTAACAACCACAATTAATCTCATTGAAATTCCAACTTGCGGAGCGGCTAAACCAATCCCGCCAGCTGGCCTTACGGTTTCTTTCATATCGGAAATCAATTTTTGAATAGCCTCGCTTTTGATTTCTTCTGGATTTATTTCTTTCGCGTGTTGACGAAGAATTGGATTTGGAGTTGTGATAATAGGTAAAATCATAATAAAATATTATAGTATATTTTCCGGGTCAATGTCAATAGTCCAGGAATCAGGGATATTTTTTATAATAACATTTTTTATCACTGGTTCGTAGTCTTTAGAAAATTTAATAATAATTTTCGAAAAAAATTTTCTTTTTTCTCTTTTTGGTTTGGACTCAAAAAAAATATCCGCCTTTCCCTCTAAACTATTTTTCAATAATTTAAAAATTTTATCCGACTCATCAAAACATTTTTTTTCTTCAGTATTACCATAAGTCAATTTGATCATTTTACCAAATGGCGGATAACTCAATACTTGACGATTATCCAACTCTTCAAGATAAAAAGATTCTGGACTTTCCCCAATAGCGCTTTGAATAACAAAATTATTTGGAAAAAAAGTTTGAATTATAAGGGGACTTTTTATACTGCGGGAAAAATTAATAATACCTGTCAGCCAAGAAAAAATTTTCTCCCCGGAGCGAAAGTCTGGTCGATAAATTAGTGTATCCGCTGAAATGACACCGATCAATCCAATATTTTTAACCCGCGCTAAATAGTTTTTAATAAAGAATTGAGTGCCAATAAAAATCTCTGCGTCTGAGGGAAAATTTTGATTCAGAGATTTTGCGTCTTTATCAATTCTTAAAATATTTTCTTTGGGAAATAAATTTTTAATTTCTTTTTCTACGGTTTGCGTTCCTACGCCAAGATATTTAATATTACTGCCCCGACATTTTGGGCAAACAAGTTGCGCTGATTCTTCCGCCCCGCAATTGTGGCAAACAAATCTGCTGGGTAAATTACATCCTTCATCGTGGCAAATGAGCGAGGTTTCGCATGTTTTACATTTAAAAATATGATCGCAATCGCGGCAAATAATCGCGGTTCCCGCCCCGCGGCGATTTAGGAGTAAAATAACTTTTTGTTTTTTGGAAAGAGTTTCGGATATTTTTTCTTTTATTTTTCCGCTTAAAGAAGAAAAATTTTTATTTTTTATTTCATTATTCATGTCAATAAGATCAGAAACGGGAGGGGAGGGGATTTCCGGAGGGAGATAATCAAAATCTGGATTATTTTGCGATTCAAAATATGTTTCAGGTCGCGGCGCTTGGCTTGCAAAAATTATTTTTGCGCCAGTGATTTCTGATAGCTTCATCGCAGCATCTCTTGCGTCGTAGTGAGGATTTTGATCTGACTGCTTAAAATCTGGCGCTTCTTCATTATCAATAATAACCAGCCCAAGATTTTTAAAGGGGACAAAAAACGCGGATCTTGTGCCGATCGCAATTCTGGTTTCTCTCCGTTTTATTTTTTGCCACTCTTGCCAATACTCCGTTTTAGATAGTTCTCCGTGGAGGAGAGAAATTTTTCCGGAAAATAAGCTGGAAAAATAGGAAAAAATTTCTAAAACATCACTTATTTGAGGAAGAAGAATAAGAACGCCATGGCCTTCCGAAACTATTTTTTCCGCACACTTTAAAAATACCGCAACTTTATTTCTATTATTTTTATAGTGAAAAAGAAAATGATGTTTTTTAGAAGAAATTATTTTCTTAACGATTTTTTTAATTTCTTCTAAATCCACTTTGGAGACACTTGGGGGTGAAGGTGTCGGCCGTGGAATAATTTTAAAATTACTTATTTTCTGCGGCGGAGAGGGAAGAAGAGTTTTTAAAACAAGGGCGGAGGAAACGAGATAATAATCGGCAAGCCAACGCAGAAGTTCCAAATATTTTTTATCTAAATTTTCCTCAAAATCAATGATTTTTAAAATCGGCCTAATGGCGGCCTTAATTTCAGCCGGTTGATTTTTTATAGCGATAATAATTCCGCTGATTTTTTTGCCGCGAAAAGGAATTTTCGCGATCTGGCCAATTTTAATTTGTCCCTCAAGATTTTGAGGGACTTCATAATCGAAAGAAGAAAGGTTTTTAGGTAGACGAGCCAGGGGAATAACTTCAACAAACATAGTTTAATTATTTGAATCGTATTTTGTAGCGCTAAATTTAAAAATGGTGATTTTTTCTTTTGATAAATCTACACCGCATTTGCTACAAACAGCTGATAGCTGTTCTTCTACGGTATTAATTCCTTCCAAATCCGGTAAAAGGAGTCCTGATTTTCCCGTTTCCGATTTAATTAAAATGCCGTATTTTTTTGGATTAAGCTCCTTCAAATTTTTTATTTTTCGCGGCTCGCTTAAAATATAGACTGAATAAGAAAAATCTGGTAATTCTTTCTCCGTAATCGGTTTAAAGCGATAATCGCTAGTCGCTGCGGAAAGTGAATTTTGGATAATTTCTTCCGCAAGGCTTTGCTCTGTCGGAAGATATGTTCCGATACAGCCGCGTAAATCATCGCCATTATATATACTTACAAAAACCCCCGCCCGGGAAGTCAAAAAATTTTTTGGCAAATTATCGGGCAGGGGAGGGATTTTTCCTGTTTTAAGATAAGCTTCAATTGTATCCTTGGCCAGTTTTACATGAGCATTCATTTTATTCAAGTTTAAAATTGGCGACGAGATAGCCAACCCCAAATGGACCCTCGTATGATAAAATTTCTGGCGTGTAATTTATTCTTTCAAGCAATCCAAGAAGAATTAAAATGGAGCGCAGACCGCACTCACCGGCTTTTTCTACTAGATCGGTATCTAATTTTAAAATTCCCGCAGTATTTTTATTAGTGATAAGCTCAATCAATTTATCATCAAATTCTTTACCTCGCGGCGAATATCCTGCTGGCGCGTCTTTAGTAAGACAATGAGAAAGATCTCCTGATGCGATGACCGCGATTTTTTTATCTTCATTTAAAATTATTTCCTTTAGAATATCTCCAAAATTAAAATTTGTTTTAAAATCAAGCAATGAGTAGCTGATAGGTAAAATAGAAACTTTCGAAAGCCTTTTTGTCAAAAAATAAAGAGGAACAACTACACCATGATCCAAAAATACGTTGCTCGTTAAAGTTAGGGGAATATTTTTATCTTCCATCAATTCCTTGATACGAAAAGCCAAAGCTGTGTTTGTTTTAAATTTGATTTTAGTAGAAAAATCACCAAATTCTTCCAAATTACTCACGTATTCAGGATTTAAATTAATTGAAAAAGCGTCCGGCAAAAGCACGCCGTGGGGAGAAATAACAATTATGATATCAGGCTTGGCTTCGAAAAGTTTTTTCTCCAACTCTTCCATTGCTTCGGCGGTTTTTTTAATTATTTTTGTATTTTCTCGGCCGATTGTAGGAATTAAAATTGGAGGATGAGGAGTAATTGCCGCGAAAGTCAGCATAATTTTCTAATTATTAATTTTAATTGTTGACCGTTGTCTCTACTGCGCCGCCAAGGTAAATTGTCGAACCGAGCGGATGCAGGGATAAAATTTTATCCGTGGTTTTTATAATATTCGTCCATTTAAATCCAAGACCGTTAAAAACTTGTTCTGTGGGAATCGGCCGTCGTTCACCATTTGAAATAAAATAAACTGTTGGGGCACTTTCTCCAAGAACCAGTTCGCCATCCTTGAATCTTACCGGTTCGCCCGTCGGATATTTCTTTAATTCATCAGGAGAGACAACCGTGATTTTTTTATTCGCAAAATATAAAGTTAAAAATTGTTTTGCCCAAAGAGGCTTTTTTATTCCGTTTTCCACATAGTAAACTCCGCCCGAAGTTTTATCCTGCAAAAGCGCGCCTGTCGGGTAAACGCTTTGCATAGTGATTGGATCGTTTTCAATGTAGGCGTTTAAATCTTCCCATGTCGCGTCCATGACCTCATCAGGATTAAATCCGATTGTCCGGAAAACTTCGTTTGAAGAAAAGCCGCGTCGCGTATCGCCGACTAAAAGATAAACCGTGCCGGCGGGTGAGCGGAGAAGAGAATAATCAGGGAACTTTATTGGCGTGCCTGTTTCATAATTTTCCAATTCGCTTTTTGACACGGTAATTAGTTTATCCGGAGAATAACGGGAAATAAAAGCGGAGTAACTGGAAAATTGGCGTTTTAGTCCGCGTTGAAGCAACCAAATACCAGTTCCATCAGCTTCTTTTAAAACTGTTCCATCAGGGAAAAATTTTCCAAACCAATCCTGCCAAAGTTTCCAAAAATTATAATTTCCATGATAGTGCGGAGTATAAGTGTAAAAAGCCGCCGTGGCCAAATTACTCGGAGTAATTTTGTAAGTATCAATTAAATAAGTTACGCCGGGAAGTTTTACCCAGGAGAGGGTCAAGGCATTATCTAAAAACCATCTTTTCCAGCCGGCTGCGTAATCAACTTGAGTGGCAAAACCTTTGTATTTTTGAAGAGTAGGGTCGGACATGGAACAAGAATCACAAATACCGTAGCCCGTTGCCCAATCAAGTTGTTTTTGTGTTGGAACAGCGGTCGTAACTAAACTTTGTTCTTTTTGTAAGGTAACAAGCAAAACCTTTGGGCTGATTTTATAACTTTGGGCCACTCGCCAGATAATTTCCGAGGCAGTCCGGCCAAGGCCGTCAGTATCAATTGTCGCGTAATGGGCGAGAGAACTGCCCTTATCTTCCAGAAACTTTTGAACCTGTGTCAAAGACATTGAATTTTGATCAGTTAATTCCTGATCGGAAATAATATAGTTTGGATTAAATTCGGCAAAAGCAAGATTGGGCAGAAAGATAGAAATAAGGGCAACAAAACTTATGAATTTTCTAAATTTAATATTTTTCATGGGTTTTTAGTCATGAATTATGAATCGGGAATTATGGCTAAGTTAAAAACAAAAACCATAATTCAAAATGACTGCTGATTCTATTTTACCACATTTTCCTCTTGACAACAACACAATCTTGTGTTAATATATTGACATCATGGGGTGGGGAAGTCTTCCACGGTGAAAGGCAACCCCCCTACGGAAGAAGGAGGATCAGATGGGAATCAGGTACGGTCCGTTCGCGCGTTCGCGCGACAGCGGAAATCACATGTTCGCTTCCCCGACGTCCACGTCGACCTGACCGGACCCCACCGGCGCCACCAGGCTTCTGTCCTCGGTGTAGTCAAACACCTTGACGCTACTCAGCGACCGTCAACCTGACGGTACTACTTCGAGGACGCCAACTCTCGTCATCCGCCGATCCATAGGTTGTCAAACCTTGGGTCGGCTCTTTTTATTTATAAATTATCTCTTGACAGAAAATTAATCCTGTCTTAATCTAATCAAAAGGTTAAAACCTTAACGCGAGGCATTTTGCCCGCGTAGAAATAGAGAGGGAAGTAACGTGGCAACCACAATCTGGATCGTCGGGATCGTCGCGGCCCTAGTAGTCGTGGTATGTTGGAAGCAACTCCGGAAGGAATTGAAGTCCAATCTGTCAGACGTCTCCCTCATCATTATCGTGATCTTGCTGTGGCCATACTTCCTGTGCTTTTTCTCATTCCTCTCCGGAATCATGTGGGTTTGGGGCAAGATAAGGAACGTAGGGGAGAGAAGGCGATTCGCGAAAGGAGAGCGGTGATGGTGGATTTCCTCGGTCCGATGATTGGCGTCGCGGTCGCTGTGACGCTCGTTCCGGATCTCTGGCTCGAACCCTTGCCCGACATCTTCCTTGGCACTTTTGGTGCGCACGGGAACCAGCCAACAGCTGGAACCCGAGGCACGTCCGACGCGGTCTTCACCAAGGTGATCTTGGGAGAGTGCTCGCTCGCTGCATAAGCCCGGGACAGCGTCAGCCGTCGCGCTGAAACCCGGGCGAAGAAAGAAGAATGGCGGGAACCTAACACTGACCCAAATCCGAGGGAACGGAGGAGGTCCGGCATGCTAAGTGCTGGACTGTTCGCGCACTTCGTCACGCGAAACCTGGCACGGCTCTTTTCGTCCCCACCGCCGGTTGCGATTGCCTTTTGTGGTGCACCACAGGACGGCGCGCTTCGCGAAGGGGGGAGAAGCGAGAAGATGACGGACGGTTTCGGCTGGCGGCGCGAACCCATCGCGTTTAGACCCTGCTGACTCCCAGACTGGAGTCACCCCGACTCGTGAAGAGACTGAAATATCTTCCGAGTCGGGTCTTTTTTTATAAAAAAACCACGGCTTTTTCGGCCGTAATTTTTAAATACTTTTATTTTATTGCAAATGTAATTTTTTTCTCTTTACCTAGGTCAATCTCCACCTTATCTCCGTCTTTTATTTTTCCCTCAATAATCTGCAGCGCCAGCTCGTCTAAAATCTGATTTTGAATAACACGTTTCAATGGACGGGCTCCAAAAATCGGATCAAAGCCTTTTTCCGCGAGCATCTTTTTAACTGTATCGGCAATATCCAATTTTATTTTTTTAGCATTAAGCCGTTTTTGAACTTCGACTAACTGCAATTCAATAATTTTTCCGATTTCCGTTTTTCCCAAACTCTTGAAGATCACAATCTCATCAATACGGTTTAAAAATTCCAACTTAAACGTCTCTCGAAGAATGTCCATAATCTTACTGCGCATTTCGCTGTCGCGGCTTATTTCACGATTTTCTCCATCTTGAAAACCAATAGAAAAATCTCGAATAACCTGATTACCAAGATTTGAGGTCATGATAATAATCGTATTTTTAAAATTCACGGTGCGGCCGCGACCGTCAGTCAAACGCCCATCGTCTAAAATCTGAAGCAAAATATTAAAGACTTCGGGATGGGCTTTTTCAATTTCATCAAAAAGAACGACAGAATACGGCCGGCGGCGAATAGCTTCGGTTAATTGTCCGCCTTCATCATAGCCGACGTAACCGGGAGGGGAGCCAACGAGCCGCGCCACGGAATGTTTTTCCATATATTCTGACATATCAACCCTGACAAGCGCGTTTTCATCATTAAACATAAATTCCGCCAAAGCTTTTGAAAGTTCAGTTTTACCAACGCCGGTCGGGCCGACAAAAATGAATGAGCCAATCGGTTTTTTCTCTTCAGAAATTCCGGCCCGTGAACGACGCAACGCATTAGCAATAGTTTTTATCGCGTCTTTCTGACCGATAACTCTTTTGCTCAATTCGTCCTCGGCGTGTGCCAATTTTTCCACCTCACCTTGAAGCATTTTTGAAACCGGAACGCCGGTCCAACGGGAAACAACTTTCGCGATATCTTCGTCAGTAACCTCTTCGCGCAAAATTCTTTTGTCTGCTGGCGCTTTTTTTAATTTTTTTTCCAAAGTCTTGATTTCTTTTTCTAATTCCGGAATTTTGCCATAACGAATCTCGGCGACTTTTTCTAATTCGCTTTTTCGCTCGGCAATATCAGCTTGTTGTTTTAAATAATCAATTTGTTTTTGCGCTTTTCTAATTTGGCTAATCAAATCTTTTTCATAACGCCAGCCGATCTCTAATTCTTTTGATTTTTCCTGCGTTTCGGCTAATTCTTTAGTTAATTTTTTAAGTTCATCTTTTACGTCTTCATTTTTTTCTTTCATCAAAGCTTGCCGCTCAATTTCCAATTTCATCATTTTTCTTTTCAGCTGATCCAGCTCGGTCGGCATAGAATCAATTTCCATTCTGAGTGCGGATGTTGCTTCATCAATTAAGTCCACTGCTTTGTCGGGTAGAAAACGGTCTGAAATATAGCGATGCGAAAGAGTTGCCGCCGCGATAATCGCCGCATCGGTAATTTTTACGCCGTGATGAACCTCATATTTTTCTTTGATGCCACGCAAGATAGCAATCGTATCTTCTACCGACGGTTCGCCGACAAAGACTGGCTGGAAACGCCGTTCCAGGGCCGCGTCTTTTTCCACGTACTTATGATATTCCTTGATGGTTGTCGCGCCAATCGTATGCAATTCACCGCGAGCCAGAGCCGGTTTTAACATATTAGAAGCGTCCATCGCTCCCTCAAGCGCGCCCGCCCCAACGATTGTATGCAATTCGTCAATAAATAAAATTATTTTTCCGCTGGCTTGTTTTACTTCTTTAATTACAGCCTTCAATCGGTCTTCAAATTCACCGCGAAATTTTGTCCCAGCCAAAAGTGAACCCAAATCCAAGGAAACCAACTCTTTATCTTTTAAACTTTCTGGCACATCGCCGGCCACGATTCGCTGCGCTAAACCTTCGACAATCGCGGTTTTTCCCGTACCAGCCTCGCCGATTAAAACCGGATTATTTTTTGTCCGGCGCGAAAGCACTTGCATCACGCGACGGATTTCTTCATCGCGGCCTATGACCGGATCAAGTTTTTTCTGACGAGCTAATTCTGTAAGATTAATCGTATATTTTTCCAAAACTTGGTATTTTGCTTCCGGTTCCGGTGAATCAACTTTCTGCGTACCGCGAACTTCAGCGAGAACCTTAAGCGCTCCGTCGTAGGTTACGCCCGCCGCAGATAAAATTTCACTAGCCCGGCTTTTCACGCTTACTAATCCCAAAAGCATATGTTCAGTGCTAATATATTCATCTTTCATTTTTTTGGCTTCTTTTTCCACGGCATAAAAAACTTGAACCATTTCCTGCCCAACATTCATTTGCGCCATACCTCCTTGCCTCCGACCGGCGTGCTTTGGTAATTTTTGAAACTCTGTTAAAATTCTTTGTTTTAAATCAACTATATTAATCCCCAGTTTTTGAAGAAGCGAACCAACAATCCCGCCCTCCTGGTCCAAAAGAGCTGAAAAAACGTGAAGAGGATCCAAATATTGATGGTTATATTCAAAAACCAAACCCTGGGCCGCCTGCAGGGCTTCCTGAGATTTAGTGGTAAAATTTTGCGGGAGCATTGGCATATTTTATAATCAATATTTAAATGTTTAAAAATTAGCAGTCTTAAGTTTAGAGTGCTAATTATATTTTAACTCAACCAAAAATCTTGTCAACTATAACTAAAATCCCACAGAAATAAGCGGGACTTTAGTTCGACGTGGACGATTTTTTCTACTTTGCTTTTATGAGATCGCGATATACTTCCATGGCTACTTTTTCTACTTCACTTTGAATCGGCCTAAATTGCTCCACGCTTTGTCTAAATTGAGAATCCCTATTACTAACCAATTGAATAAATTCACCAACTTTTCCCCGATCCACAAACGGGGGATACTCATGGTGTTGTTCAAAATATTCCCCTAAAACGTTCCTCCAAAAAATTTCTAATCTTGAACGCAATTCTTGCACCCGTTCAATTCCGCTTATTTGTTCGGCCATAATTTTAAAGTTAAAAATTATTTTAAAATTAAATTTAAATTTTCACCACAATTCGCGCATTTACCGTCTTTGTCGTAGCGGACAATTTCATAACCAGAACGTTCAATCATTTTAACGCCGCACTTTGGGCAAATAGTTGTTTCGCCTTCCGCGAGCGGCACATTACCTAAATAAATATAGCGCAAACCGAATTTTTTTCCAAACTCTCTGGCTTCAATCAAAGATGATTGGGGAGTGGGTGGCAAGTTTTTTAATTTGTAAGTTGGAAAAAATTTAGAGATATGCCACGGAGTTTCTTTTCCCAAATTTTTAGCAATAAATTTAGCGATACTTTCAAAATGTTCTTTCGTATCATTTTGCTCGGGCACAACAAGCGTTGTAATTTCTACCCAAACACCGCCGCGCTTCATCATTTTTGCGGCTTCCAAAACCGGCTGCAACTTCGCGCCGCAAATTTTATTATAAAATTCTTCAGTAAAACCTTTTATATCAATATTGGCCGCGTCAAGATAGGGGATTACTTCTTTTAAAACTTCTTTGCTCGCGTAACCGTTTGTCACCCAGATATTTTTTAAATTTTTCTGGCGCGCCAGCTTCATTGTTTCCAGAGCAAACTCAATAAAAATCGTCGGTTCGGTATAAGTATAAGCTATACTCGGCGCGCCGATCAATAATGCCTCGTTCACAATATTTTTTGGCGTCAGATCAATTCCTGGGACGTTGCCTTCTCGGAATAAAACGCTTTCTTTCGGCATCTGGGCAATGTCTGCGTTCTGACAATAGAGACATCTGAAATTGCAGCCGACCGTAGCAATCGATAAACTTTTTGTTCCCGGTAAAAAATGAAAAAGTGGTTTTTTCTCAATTGGATCAACATTTTTGGCGACAATTTTTCCGTAAACCAAAGAATAAAGTTTGCCGTCCTGATTTTCCCGAACGCCACAAATCCCGCGATTGCCTGGCGCGATTTTACAGTAATGACTACACGCCTGGCACTGGACGCGATTTTTGGATAATTTTTTGTAAAATAAAGCCTCTTTCATACTTTAATTATAGCAAAAATCAGATAATAAAAAAACCGACGCTTCCTCTTTCGCGTCGGCTAATCCACCTCCTTAAACTCCACGTCGGGTCGGCAAGGAATATCCCAGTCACCGGGCAGACCAGCTTCGCGACTGCAGACACCGGTGGCTTCTTCCTCGAGTCGCTTCCACAAACGAAGTCTTTTTACCCTCGCATCCAGACGTTCCTCCGGAGTAAGTGCTGCCCAGGTAACAAGTCGTTGGCGCAAAGCTTCTTCGCGCTCTTTTAAATTAGCGTCTTCACTCACGTAGTTCTTCTCCCTAGCGAAGCCTTTCTACTCCGGAGAAGTTGTCGATCAGAATCGATCTTCGCGGCTTGCGCTCTTCGCGTCCCACGATTGGCGGAACGACAAAAATCGGTTCCAGGGGAAAACTGTCGGCCAACGCATCCCGCGCAATGAGCAGTTGTATCTCGAGCCACCGTCTCTCCGAAAGCGGCGGCGCCCTTCTTCTGAGCGCAGCTTCTTGTTCAGGAGAGATTCCAAGACCACTGAAGATGTTCTTACGACGTCCAGATTTTCTTGCCACCTTGTCTTCCCCTTCTTTTGTTCAAATTGGGCGCGTCAGCCAGGGAAGCAACTCATAATCGCCTCCCAGCCCATTTTTTGGCCACCAGGCTTGTTCCACATCCACACCCTCTAAAACAGGGGGTATGTGCAGAAGAGTCGACGGAGGATTGCCTCCGATTGCCGTGCAACCAATCTGGCCTTGACCGTCCAAAAACCAGGATGGAATTTTTCCCTCTTCTTGCCTTCCAGGCAGTTTGCTCATTTCCCCTCCTTTTCTGCACGACCGACACCCCCCCTACTCGGTCCGCAGTCCGGGCATTGAATGATCGGTTCCAGCAACCTCGAATATGTCCCGGAAGCGTTTTTACATCCGCATCGGGGACACTGGATGTCAAACTCAACCCAGTGAATCCGTTCTTCGTGTTGACATCGGGGACACTGCAGGATGAAGGCAGGCGGTTCGCAATCCTTGGTCTTCATGCCATTATGTTTGCATGAAGGACAGATGAAATCCGTATCACAGTGGCCACAATGGCCCGCTCCACGAGACGAAGAAATACAGACATGGCCCCGTCGGCAATCCGGAAGAACGGGCATTTCTCTTGTCGAATGACCTGAACCATACCTTACTCGAGAATTTCCCGCTGCCATTATTTTACTCTCCTCTCTCCTCCGAGCCACGGAGAAAATCCCAACTACCCGGAGACCCCGGCTTCCGCCTCACTGCCTAAAATTTACCAAAAAATTGAATTTTAGTCAACGCATAAAGTTTGCCTTAAAAACAAAAAAATGCTATAATTTTAACACTAATAATTTCGGAAAATTTATGACTAAACGCACTTTTATCGCCATAAATCTGCCAGACGACATAAAGAAAAAATTCGACCCTATTATTGAAGAATTGAAAAAATTAAATCCTGATTACGGGATAAAGTGGGTTGAACCAGAAAATCTTCATCTAACATTGCATTTCTTCGGTGATCTAAGCGAAAAGCAAATTGCTCTGGTGGAAGAGGGGATTGAAGAAATAACTAAACGTATTGAATCTTTTAAATTAAATATTGGAACTTCTGGTTGTTTTCCGAATGAACGAGAACCACGGGTGTTTTTTACTGCGGTAGAAGATACGGAAACTCTCCATGATTTGATTGGTAAACTTGAAGTAATGCTCGAAAATCTTGGCCATAAAGTTGATACGCGTCCGTGGCAGGGACATCTAACTCTGGGCAGAATTAAGGACTGGTCCAGATGTAAAATCGCCAGCGTAAAAATTCCGTCCATGACTTTTCCTGTAAAAAGTGTTGAACTTATGGAAAGTGAACTTACTTCTGACGGGTCGGTTTACTCTGTTCTTAAATCTTTTCCCTTGAAATAAATTTGTGAAAGTAAACATTTTAGGAGTTCAAATAGATAATTTGAATAAAGCTGATGTTCTCGATAAAGTAGAAAAGTTTTTATCCGACGACCGGCAACATTATATTGTCACACCCAATCCGGAAATAGTGGTGGCCGCACAAAGTGACAAAGAATTTCTAGGAATTATAAACCGCGCAGATTTAGCCGTGCCGGACGGTGTGGGATTGATTTTTGCCTCACGATATTTAAAGCGACCACTCCCGGAAAAAATTCACGGTGTTGATCTAATGGTAGATCTTTGCCGCCTTGCTGAACAAAAAAATTATTCAATCTATCTTTTGGGTGGAGGAGAGGGGATTGCCAAGAGAGCTGCGGAAAAACTAAAGGAAAAATTTCCCGGGTTGCGGATGGCTGGAGCGGAAAGCGGCGGCATAATTACTGATCAAAAATTAACCGTAAACAATCAAGTAATAAATTTTGCAAAACCCGACATCTTATTTGTGGCGTTTGGTGCGGGAAAGCAGGAAAAGTGGATTGCAAAAAATTTAGAAAATATTTCCTCAATAAAAATCGCGATGGGCGTCGGAGGAGCATTTGATTTTATTGCCGGCAAAATAAAACGCGCGCCGAAATGGATGAGAAAAATTGGATTAGAATGGCTCTGGCGACTTTTTATGCAGCCCTGGCGCTGGAAAAGAATTTTAACCGCAACGATAAAATTCAGCTGGAAAGTAATTAAAAATGGTAAAAAATATGCCTAAAAAAGAAGAAATTAGAGTTCGTATCGCCCCGTCACCGACGGGATATTTACATATTGGCACAGCGAGAACCGCGCTTTTTAACTATTTGTTCGCCAAAAACCAGGGCGGAAAATTTGTTTTACGCATTGAAGATACTGATTTAGAACGATCTGATGAAAAATTTACCAAAGAAATTATTGAAAGTCTGCATTGGCTCGGAATTGATTATGATGAAGGGCCGGACGTCGACGGAGACTTTGGACCATATCGGCAAAGTGAACGCCTGGAAACTTATAAAAAATATTTACAGCAATTATTAAATGAAAATAAGGCTTATTATTGTTTTTGTACCGAAGAGGAATTGGAAACTGAGCGCGAGGCGATGACAAAGAGGGGAGAGCCACCGGTTTATTCTGGACGCTGCGCAAATTTGAGCGAAGTGGAAATAAAAAAATTTCTTGACGAAGGTCGAAAACCAATTATCCGATTTAGAATGCCGTCTAAAAAAATTATTTTTAATGATTTAATAAAAGGTGTTCTGGAGTTTGATACAAAATTAATCGGCGACATCACAATCGCAAAAAATTTAGAAACTCCACTTTACAATTTTGCGGTAGTCGTTGACGACCACACAATGAACATCAGCCATGTTATCCGCGGCGAAGATCATATTTCCAACACGCCAAAACAAATCGCCATAATTGAAGCCCTAGGTTTCAAAAAACTAGGCTATGCCCATATCCCACTCACTCTTGCACCGGATCGGACAAAATTATCCAAGCGCCACGGCGCCACGGCTATTGCAGATTATCGCGCTATGGGCTACCTTCCGGAAGCTCTAATTAATTTTATGGCCTTTTTGGGCTGGAATCCCAAAACCGACCAAGAATTTTTTACTAAAGAAGAATTAGCAAAAAATTTTTCTATATCCAACATGAATAAAGCCGCGGCAATTTTTAATATTGAAAAACTGAATTGGCTGAATGCCAACTATATCCGTAAAATGGATTTATCTGAATTAACGGAAAAATGTATTCCGTATCTTGAAAACGCAAATTTAATTAATAAAGTGGGGGATACGGAGTGGAAGGTCGCGAATACCGGCGAGCCATTGATTTTTGATCAATTGAAAAAAATACTTGCCCTGGAACAGGAAAGACTTGTTAGATTAAGTGATCTCCCGGGACTCGTCTCCTTTTTCTTTAAAAAAGATCTTGCTTTTGACAAGGAGCTTTTATTTTGGAAAAAAATGACGGCAGCAGAAGTTGCGGAACATTTATCCGAAATTGAAAAATTTCTAGAAAAAACTTCCTCGGAAAATTTTATAAAAAGTTTTTTGGAAGAAAATATCAAAAAAGTAATTGTCGAAAAAAATCTTGGAATGGGGGAGACCCTGTGGCCTCTTCGCGTAGCTCTAACCGGATTAAAAGCTTCTCCACCGCCCTTTGAAGTAGCTGAAATTTTGGGAAAAGAAAAAACTTTGCAAAGAATCGCCGCAGCGAAAAATTTACTGACCTAAAAAAATGTGCTATAATTAAATTATGGTACAAAAAATCGGGAAAATAGTGATTATTATAACGGCAATCTGTTTGATTGTTCCTTTTAATTTTTCTTTAATTCATACTGCAAAAGCCGAAAACACCCCTGCCAATGGACTTGTACAAGAAATTTCTAACTTAGATAGAGAAATAGACGCAAAAAAGAAGGAGATTGAAGCTTTACAAAAAAAATCAGAAAGCTATAAAAGACAAATTGAAGAAGCCCAACGTAAATCCGTTAGTCTTTCAACTGAACTCGCTATTCTATCTAATAAAATAGCTAAAATTAAAATAGACATTGAAGCTACGGAAAAAAAGATAGAAACAATAACTTTGGAAATAAGAAATCTAGAAACGCAAATTCAGGAAAAAGAAAATCAAATTACCTTAAATAAAGATAGGATATCCGAATTCCTGCGATTGATTTACAAGAATGACCAAAAAGGTTATCTTGAAGTACTCGCGACCAACCAATATTTTTCCGAAGTCTTTAATCAGATGAAATATGTTGAAAATCTGCAGGCTGATTTGCAAAAATCCTTAAATCAAATTCAGGAATTAAAGACATCATTGGAAGAGCAAAAGAAACAATTGGAGAATAAAAAAAATGAGGCAGAAAATTCAAAAAATGAAATGGTAAAGATGCAAAGTTCGCTTGAAGAACAAATAATGAATAAGGAGGTATTGCTTGATAGAACAGCCGCTTCCGAAAAACAGTTTCAAAATTGGCTATTACAATCAAAATACGAAGAAGAACAAATAAACTCAGAAATTACTTCACTCGAAAAATCAATCCGGCAACGATTGGAAGAAAGCGATAAATCTTTTTCTAATGGACAATCCGGCTCAGTTATTCTTTCCTGGCCAGTTGATCCGAGTAGGGGAATCACTGCGACCTTTCACGATTCAGATTATCCTTATCGATATATTTTTGAACATTCCGGAATTGATATTCGTGCTTATCAGGGCACGCAAATTAAGGCTGCTGCCCCAGGTTACGTTGGCAAGGTCAAAAATGGGGGACAAAAGGGATATAGTTATATTATGTTAATCCACGCTAACGGAATTTCTACTGTTTACGGACATGTTTCAAAAATTAGTGTTCAGGAAGACACATATGTGATCAGGGGGCAGGTTATTGGCCTTTCCGGCGGTATGCCTGGCACGCCGGGAGCTGGACCTTTTACCACGGGACCACATTTACATTTTGAAACGCGTCTTGACGGCATTCCGGTTAATCCGCTAGATTATCTTCCGTAAAAAAAATAAATATTTTAAAACCACGCCAATTGGGCGTGGTTTTTTGTTGTCGTAAAACTGATCTTTAATTGACAGGGAGGTGGTAGTTTATAATATGGTATGCGTCGCACAATGCACCTTATACGACGCTGTGATAGCTTTATCCGAGAATATCTTGTAGCTACTACTTGAAATAAACCCTATCTTCAAACCTTAAATCAACATATTCTAATCTTTTTCTTTCTTCTACATTCCTTTCTCCCATAAATGCATTAAGTTTTAAAATCTGCGCGTTTAAATCGTTTTTAAGCGAAAAGTAGGATACCCAACCCTCGCCAGTTAAAATTTTTATTGTAGACTCATTGTGATTATCCATTACAAAATTTACAATATTAAGCCCTGTGGCGCGCGGCAAATTGTTTTGTAGGTCAGTTATAGTATGAACTACCCCGGCTGTTAAAATTTTACTTTTAGTTGCCACTGAATCATTGCTGCCATCAAAAACTCGCGCCATTTTTGCCCCTCCCTGATTTCCCAGGTACTCTGATACCTCCGGATCCGTAATTTCGCGAATTATTGCGCCGTCCCAATCAACTAAATAAAATTTCTCCGCCGTTTTCCAAATCATAGCTGGTTTTTTTTCTTCGAAGGATATCTTGATAATTCCAGGTAAACTTTTATCCACTTTTAAAAATTTGAGCGAATATTTATCATCTAACGTTTCCTGAAGTAATTTTTCGTCAAAAATAAAAATATTATCTTGACTAAAAATAAAAAATCTCCGGCCTTGAACCTGGTTATCAACTACTGCACGCGCCTCATCATAATTAATTTTTTCCAAACCAAATATTTCAACTTCTTTTATGCTAAAATACGGCGAGAAAAAAATAAAATAGACTAAACCAAAAAATAAAATAAAAAATAAAAATGCAAACAGCTTTGTGCGCCAGCTACGCCGCCGGCCAAAGTGCTTGCGGAAACCGCCTCCCCTTTTGGCCCCACCAAAAAAAGGGTTCCGGTAACTCTTTTTATGATAATCTTTTATCCTCCCCATATTCTATAAATTATACTATGTGTCGCAAAATATTAGGATTAATTCTTGTCACAACTTCATAATTAATTGTTCCAATTTTGCCCGCTAAATCTTCCGTGGTTATTTCCTCTCTCCCCTGCCGGCCGAGTAAAACTACTTCATCTTCCAACTCAATTTTTTCTAAATCAGTCGCGTCAACAATAATCATATTCATGCAAACTCTTCCCAAAACTTTGCAACGTTTGCCGCGAATTAAAGCATTCCCCACACTTCCGAGTTTGCGATCGTAGCCGTCGTAATAGCCGATCGGCAAAATGGCAATTTTTGAATCACGGCCCGTGCGTTCACTCAAACCATAACCAATTGGCGTACCAGAGGGCAAATTTTTTATTTGCGCAACAATTGTTTTCCAAGTTAAGGCCGGCTTTAAATCCAATTCTAAATTTTTGGTTTTTGCCACGGCCTTTGTTTCTTTTGAAGACCAAAACCCATACATACTAATGCCAAGCCGCACCATTTCAAAATGAGTTTCCGGAAATAAAATCGTGGCAGCAGAACACGCTGTATGCCGGAGCGGCGTCACACCTTCTTTTTTTAAAATTTCCGCCATGCGAGTAAAAGCTGACAGCTGTTCCATGGCAAAACTTGAATCAGTCGTGTCTTCAATATTGGCGTAATGGGTGGAAAGTCCTTGAATTTCAATTGAAGGATATTGTTTTACAAATTTTACAAAATCTAAAATTTCATTTTCCAAAACGCCTTGTCTTGAGGTTCCGGTTTCAATTTTGATGTGAATTTTTGGATTTAAATTTGGATTATGGATTGGAATTTTACCAAGCCTTTCAATTGTCTCTCTATTGTAAACCGTTAAACTTACACTATTTTTTACTGCCTCTTTCAGGTCGGCCAACTCGGTATAACCCAAAACTAAAATTGGCTTTTTAATGGCGGCCTGCCGCAATTTCAATGCTTCAGAGATTGAATCTACGCCGAACCAATTAACTTTATCGGAAATAATGCCAGCCACTTCAGTTAAGCCATGGCCGTAAGCATTGGCTTTTACCACACCCATTATTTTTACGCTATCGCCAACCAATTTTTTAAATTGGGACAAATTATAATTCAGAGCCTCTCGGCTAATTTCAATCCATGTTTTCATAGATAATTATTTTTTCTTGATAACTTTCACTCCGCAATATTTCTGCAAAACTTTTGGAATTTTTATGCTGCCGTCTTTTTGCTGATAATTTTCCAAAATGGCAATCAAAATTCTTGGCGATGCAATAACCGTATTATTCAGGGCGTATGCAAATTCAGTTTTCCCTTCTTTAGTTTTATATTTTATATTCAGCCTTCTCGTCTGCCAGTCGGTCAGGTTTGAGTCAGAATGTGTTTCACCGTAAAAATTCCTTGAAGTCATGGACGGCATATAAGTTTCCAAATCATACATCTTGTATTTTCCCGTCCCCATATCGCCAGTGGAAAGTTGAATCACGCGATACGGCAATTTCAAATCCTGCAAAATCTCTTCTGCAATGCCTCGCAATTTTTCTAGCCACTCAAGCGATTCTTCCAAATTATTTTTACATAAAATTACCTGCTCAACTTTCATAAATTCATGAATTCGGTAAAGGCCTTTTGTATCCTTGCCATAACTGCCGATTTCCGAACGATAGCAGGGAGAAAATCCACAAACTTTCACTGGCAAATCTTTTTCTTCAAAAACTTTGTCAGAAAAATACGCGAGAAGCCCCGGCTCGGAAGTACCCGCCAAAAAAATTTCCTCCTTTGTACTGCCGTCGGCCAAGCGTCCTGGATTTCCAATCTGATAAATTTCATCCTTTCCTTCTGGAAAATGGCCGCTACCCAAAAGCGCGAATTCCCGAAGCAGTGTCGGGGTTAATATCAACTCGAAACCCTTTTTCCGCATTTTATTAATAGCGTGCCATAAAAGGGCAAAATGAAGCAATACGGCCTCATTTTTAAGGTAATAGCCGCGATAACCCGAGGTTTTAGCGCCAGCCTCAAGATCGATTAAATTAAGCTCTTTACCAAGCGTAATATGGTCTTTCGGGGTAAAATCAAATTTTGTCGGTTTACCCCAGCGCGTTACTTCGCGGTTTGCAGTATTGTCCGGTCCGACCGGCGTGTCCGCAGAATAAATATTTGGCACAAGAAGCATTAAGTCGTGATATTCTTTTTCCACCGCGACCAACTCCTCATCCATTTTTTTAATTTTTCCACTCAATTCTTTCAAGGCCGCAATCTCTTCTGGGCTAGGTTTTGTTTTTGATCGTTTGTTTAAATCCGCTTTTAATTTTTCTACTTCAGAAATTAAATTACACCGTTTTTCGTCAACCGCGAGTAATTTATCAATATCAACTTTGCTATTTTTATTTTTTGCTACTTCTTTCATTAATTCTTTCTTTTCTCGGATAAATTTTATATCCATCATAAATTTTATTTATTCAAAATTTTAGAAGATTTATATTTTTTTGGTTTATAAGATTTTAACCTGAAAATTTTCGCGTCCACTCCCCTCCTCCGCAACTCTTCTCTAAAATTTTTTGGCGCTACCTGATCGTAGCCGAGACAAATTATTTCCGGTTTATATTTTAAAATTATTTTATACCAATCAATTTTATCGCCAAGCACTGCCACATTAACAAGTTTTATAGCATCTACCATTTCTTGCCGCGCCTGCTCGTCTAATTTTGGCGAAAAACCCTTCACTTTTTTAACCGTTAGATCGCGCGCCACGACAACAGTTAATTTATCGCCGCGCTTTTTTGCCTCGCGAAAAAAATAAAGATGGCCGGGATGCAAAACTGCAAAAGTGCCAAAGACCATTACTTTTTTTTTCGGCTTGGCCATAATTACTTCTTCAATTTAGCTTGTAATTTATCTTTTGAATTTTCTATAACTGTGAGAATTGCAAGATAACTTTCCTCCACCCGCTTGGGAAATTTCTGATTTATAATTATACTCCGTAAAATTTTTATTGCTGCAGCATGGTCAAGCCCGCTTCTTTTTATAAAAGCTTGAAATTTATCAACAATAGTTAAAACTTCGTAAGTTTCAATTATTTCAATTGTTCTGGCTTCTTCGGGAATTTGTTCTAAATTAATCCCCGCTGGATTTTTCCCGTCTAAAATATGATGCGACGCGGCCATCACGGCCAACCGATCATCAATTTTTTCACCCTCTAAATCTTTCAAGATATCATAAGTCCAATCAGCATGCCGACGCCAGAAATCAATCATTTTTTCACTTGAAATATCTATGCCCAAACTATTTAGATATTTTGCAATCTTACGTTGCGCTCCATCCTCCAAATCAGAATCGCGAAGAGCGCGAAGAATAGTTTCTTCTGCCACATTTTTTCCAGCCGCCACGATTCGTTCATAATGAGTTGGATCAAAAAGAGTAACAATCAATTTTTGTTCTTCAGAGGTCGCCTCCTTGGGTCCGGATTTTCCGACATCGTGTAAAAGTGTAGCCAAAATCATCTTTTCTTTCTCCAATTTAAAAGGTAGCTGTTTGTCCAACTCTTCCCAAATTTCTTCAATTATTTCCACCATCTGCACGGCGTCCTCAAAGTGTTTTGACTCTGGACCATGGAGTTGCTTTAATCTATCAAATAATTCTGGATATCGCCGAATATCTAAACCAACTCGTTCAAATTGGCTTATAACAAAATGCTCCCTTGCCGCGATTTCTTTTAATATTTCTTCTTCGATCATAAATTATTTTCCGGGTTTCAGAGTCGGAAATAAAATTACTTCTTTAATATTATGTGAATTTGTAAGCAGTGCGGTCAGGCGGTCAATTCCCATACCAAGTCCCGCGGTCGGTGGCATACCGTGCTCCAAGGCGGTAATAAAATCTTCGTCAATCCGCATGGCCTCTTCGTCTCCGGCTATGCGCATTTGCTGCTGAGCGACAAATCTTTTTCGCTGATCTTGCGGATCATTTAATTCTGAAAATGCATTAACCAATTCCATCCCGCCAACAAGCAACTGAAATCTTTCCACGTAGCGCGAATCTTCGGGAACTTTTTTGGCGAGCGGCGAAAGTTCAATTGGATGATTGATAACAAAAATAGGATTTACGATTTTCGGCCGGACAACTTTTTTAAAAATTTCATCCATTATTTTTCCTCGATCGTCTGAGGGTAAAACTTCTAAATTATTAAAGGCTGGCCAATCCGAAACTACTTTGGCCATAGTGTCACGGTCGGGGTACTTTTCAATGTCAAAATCACTAAATTTTTTTATAATATCCCGGAAAGTAATTCGCTCGTAGGGCGGCGTGAAATCAATCGTATTTTTTTCATAAACCGTTTTCATTTCTCCGCCGTTTGTTTTTTTCATTAGGTAAACAAAAAACTTTTCCATCATTTTCATCAGGTCATTATAGTCGGCGTAAGCGCGGTAAAGCTCGACTTGGGTAAATTCGGGATTGTGCGACCAGTCGATGCCTTCATTTCGGAAACACCGCGCTATTTCGTAAACTCCTTCAAATCCGCCGACGATGAGCCGCTTCAGATAAAGCTCCGGGGCAATACGCAAATAAAAATCTGAATCCAGGGCATTGTGGTGCGTAATAAATGGCCTGGCTGTGGCTCCGCCGGGAATCGGCTGTAATATCGGCGTTTCCACTTCCATAAAGCCGTCCTTTTCTAAAAAATCTCGAATTGCCTTGACGATCAAACTTCTCTTTTTAAAAATTTCCCGAACGCTGGGGTTGGCAATCAAATCCAAATACCGTTGGCGATAACGAATTTCCACATCAGAAAGTCCATGCCATTTTTCAGGGCTAGGCGCCAAAGTTTTCGTCAAAAGTTTCAGCGCTTCCACTTCCAAAGTTTTTTCTCCAGTTTTTGTAGTAAAAAGCGTGCCCTTAACCCGAACAAAATCACCTAAATCAATTAATTCTTTAAAAAATTTATACTGCTTGGCGCCAAAATGATCCTCCCGGAAAAATAGCTGGATTGTTCCGCTTTCGTCTTCCAAATTGGCAAAAGCTGATCCGCCGTGTAACCGAACACTTTTCAACCGGCCAGCTAGCGAAATCGTCTTTTTCCCAACACTAAATTTATCAAAATTTTCCAAAACTTGGCGCACCAAATGGCTCCGCTTGGCGGCCGAAGGATAGGGATTAACTTTTTGCGCCCTAATTTCTTTTAATTTTTCTAATCTGGCTAGCCGTTCGTCGGTTGATTTTTCCATATTTTAAAGTAATTTTAAACAATTTATTGTATTAATTTTATCTTAATTTTAGAATAATGTCAAAAAGGGAACTCTTGACAACACCTAGATACTATTCTAACATTAGAGACTTCACCTTTCGGGTAACCGCGAAAGGTGAGGGGGAGGAATGTAAGGTGGCGAGGAGGAAACCAGGAAAAACGACATTAGAATTTAACGATGTTGACTGGCAAATGCTTCAGGCTCTAAGGGAAGCACTTCACACACCGACCACCAGCGAAACAATCAGAAACCTGATTAGGCTAGTCGATGGTATTGTCAGCTATCAAAAGCAGGGCTACCGACTCCAGTTGACCAAGCAAGGCAAAGAAACCATCGTAATCTTCATGCCTACACAACCACCGCCTACTCCTTCGGGATAATGGAGAAGGAATAACGAAAAAACCGGCGATTCCATGGAATGGAAACGCCGGCGTTTTTTTGTTACATTTTTCTATTTATTTACCTGATTTCCAAAATCGTATATGTAACCGTCCCTTTTGGTATCTGAATTTGAACCTTATCCCCAATTTTCCGACCCAAAAATGACCTACCAAGTGGTGATTCATTAGAAATTTTTCCGGCCACTGGATCTGCCTCGGCCACCCCAACAATTTCATATTCCGTTTCCGTGCCGTCGCTTTTCACTTTTACTTTTGATCCTACGCGGACCAAATCAACTTTTCCCGAACCGTTTATAATTTCCGCGCGGGCAACCATGTCTTGAAGTTCAAGAATTCTACCCTCAGTAAACGCCTGCTCGTCTTTCGCCGCCGCGTACTCGGCGTTCTCGGACAAATCGCCAAGTTCTTTTGCTCTTTCAATGCGCTCAATGATTTCTTTCCTTTTCACGTTCACTAAATCGTCTAATTCCTGCTTAAATTTTTCCAAACCTTCTTTTGACACGTAAACTTTTTGATCCTGCATAGATAAACCTTTTTAAAAGTTATACACAATATGCTGTTAAGTATAATAGAGTTTAAAAATCTTAGCAACAGACCGCGGCAAATCATTTCGTAAAATACCACATCATAAATTCCCGGGCAATATCAAGCGCAACTCTGCTCCCCTCTTCCCCTTCCTCGACAAGCACGGTAACGGAAATTTCCGGATTATTGAAAGGGGCAAAAGCTGTAAACCAGGCATGCGGAGATTTTGTCGTGCTCCATTGCGCCGTACCCGTTTTGCCGGCAGAAGTCACGGGCAAATCAAGCATTTTTTTCGCACTGCCGGAAGTAACCGTTTGTCTCATTCCCCCGCGAACTATCTCAATATTTTCTTTACTGATAAAATTTTCCCTAATCAAATAATTTTCCGCAGGAACTTTCTCTGTTTCAATTGCCTCCAGAAAATGCGGGCGATAAAGCGCGCCGCCATTCGCGAAAACAGTTGTAGAGGCGGCGATCTGGAGTGGTGTAACCAAAAGGTCGCCCTGACCGATAGCTAAATGATATGTATCGCCAATATACCACTGCTCTCCTTTTGTTTTTTCTTTCCATTCTTCGCTTGGCAAAAATCCTTCCGATTCATTCGGCAAATCTATTCCCAAACTTTCCCCAAAACCGAAAAGTTTGGCGTATTCCACAATTCTCGCCACGCCCAATCCTTCAAACTTGTCGTAACCGCCGCCGATAATATAGAAGAAAGTATTAACCGAATCGGCAATAGCTTTTGTAACATTTGTCAGGCCATGTCCGCCGCCCAACCAATCCGGAAAAAACCAACTGCTAATCCGAAGTCCGCCCGTGCTTAAAAATGATGTGTTTTTATTAATAATCCCCTCTTCTAACGCCGCTGCAGCGATAACCGGTTTTATTGTTGAGCCGGACGGATACTCGCCCATAACTGCGCGGTTAAGAAATGGATGATTTGGATTATTAATAAGCGCCTCATAATCTTTTGAAGAAATACCTTTGGCAAAAAGATTGTTATCAAAGGCTGGCAAACTTACCATTGATAATATTTTTCCGTTTTGGGGATCGATCACTATCGCCGCAGCCCGAGATTTTTTTGTGGCGGCGAGATGTTTTTCTATTATTTCCTCCATCTTTTTCTGCACTTCAATGTCAAGAGTTAACGTAATATTTTTACCGCGCACCGGATCTTCCTTGGCGATCACGCTTTTTTCTTTTCCCAAAGCGTCAACTTCCACTTGTCTTTTGCCATTTTGGCCACGAAGTAAATTTTCATAAAATAATTCCAACCCGGTTTTCCCTATAAAATCAGTTGAATTGTAATCATCGTATTTCTCAAGGTCATCCTGATTAACCTTGCCAACATAACCTAAAATATGAGACAAACTTTCTGTGGCAAAATTTTCTCCATTTAAATATTCGCGGCGACTTTCTAATTTCAAATCAATGCCCGACAGAAATGAACTTTCTATTTTAAGACGGATGGCTTCTTCATACTCAATATTTTCTCGAAGCATTATCGGTGAATACGAATATGAAGATGCTCCCCCTAATTTTTCTTCTATCTCTTTCGGCTGAATTTTTATCACGTTTGCTAAATTTTCTATGGCACCAGTTCTCGCCTCATTATCTTTCGGAAAATCTGTTGGAATTAAATAAAGCGAAAAGGTAGGCACGTTTTTTACAAGCACTGTTGAGTTGCAATCATAAATAATTCCTCGTTCAGCAGCCGTGTAAATTGTTCTAATGCGATTACCTTCCGCTATTTGCCTGTAATGCGCACCTCTAACAATCTGGAGATACGCGGTTCTGCCAAATAAAATCCCAAGAATTCCAAAAATAAAAATTAAAAAAACGGCTAGTCTCTTTTGATTCAGAGCTAACCCCAAAAATTCTTTTCTAATTCCTCGCCCATTCCCGCTTTTATCCGCTTCTATTTCAACCGAACTACCAACCTCGAAACTTTCTTCAACCCAATCTAAATTTCTATCCTCATTCAAACGAAAATCTCTCTCGGGAATTTCGTGGATGGCGAAGGGATCGTTAGATCGTAAATTATTTTTTTTAAAAATATTCATTATTTTTTACCCCGCGTCAAGAAAAACCGATTTTAACTTTTTACTTAAAAAATTAAATAATAAAAATAAAATAGCTAAAAATAAAACTCCAAAAACTACTTGCCAACCGAGCCCAAAAATGTTTTCTCGACTAAAAAACTTCTCAAGATTATCCGCCGCCCCAAAAATAAAAAATAAAAAATTAAAAATTAATAACGACAAAATATAAATTCCGTTACCTATAAGCCCTATTATAATTAGAGAATACAATGAACGATTGGTAAAAAAATTTCTAAAAAGAAAATTTATGATTATCGCGTTCAAAATTAATATTGCCGCCATTGTTCCAAAACCAGAAAAAGAAAAAATGTCAAGAATTAAACCTGAAAAAAGGGCAAACCAAAGGGCTTGACGAAAGTTAAAAATTACTGCGATAAAAATTAAAACCGAGAGAACAAAATTAAAATAATTAAACGGCCAAGGCAGGGCAGCAATAAAACTGGCTTGAAACAAAACTAATAAACTTATCGCCGCAGCTTTACCAATAATTTTTAATAAATGCCTAAAACGTTCAAATTTTTTCATAATTTATTCTTTGGAGGGGAGAAGAACCATAACCGCGTCCAAATTTTCATAAACCGCGAGCGGACTAATTGTCGCTTCTCCAAAAATATCCCTTGATTCTCTTTTAGCCTCGGCTATCCGGCCGATTACCAAACCCTTCGGCATATTAAGTTCCAAGCCGGAAGTTACCACAATATCATCGCGAGAAATTTCTTCTTCCTGAGGGATAAACTCCATTTTAATGCCCAACCCCTTCTCCCCATGCACCAGACCGCTTGTGCTGTTTTTGGTTTCGCCTAAAATCGCGGCGGCTGTTTGAAAATTAGTATCGGTTGGGATCAGCATTATGGAAAGTTTGTCTTCAACTTTTAAAATTTTTCCAACCAATATTCCTTCCGGAGAAACAACTGGCAAATTAACGAGAACGCCGTCCTTTGACCCTTTATTTAAAATAAAATAATTAGAAAAATTTGGATCGCGACCGATAACATTTGCCATTAAGGAATCGTATGGTTTCTCTTTTTGAAAATTTAAAGATGACCTAAGCTCTTCATTTTCTCTTTGGAGCGTCAACAATTCCGCTTTTTCGGCGATTAATTGATCTCTCTCCGCTAATAATTTTTCATAATCGGTGGCAGATATCTCCGGCTTAAAAAATGACTGAATTTTTTGGCCAAAATTATAAAATCCCCCGCCCACCGGACTTAAAATTCTAATGGCAAAATTTTCCACGGGAAAAATAATTCCGCTATAATGGAAAATCATCATAAGAAAAAAAACTAGCAATATTATTAGAACTGGCTTTGAAACATTAAGGCGCATAAATAAACTTAAAATCCAAATTTTTTATTTTGGATTTTAACATTTGGATTTTTTAATAACCAATCTATCTTCTCTTTTCTTCTTCTTGAGTTGATGGAACAGCAATTTCTTTAAGTAACGGAATATTTTCCAAAAGCAATCCGGTTCCTCGAACGGTCGCGGTCAAGGGGTCATCGGCAACTCTAACGGGAATTTCTGTGGCCTTTGTTATTGCTTGATCAATTCCTCGAAGCAACGCTCCCCCGCCCGTTAAAACCATTCCTCTTTCAAAAATATCTGCCAAAAGTTCTGGCGGCGTTACTTCAAGAGTCGCTTTAACCCCATCAATAATTTGTTTTACGGAACGACCAAGCGCCTCGCGAATTTGAACATCATTTACTGTCACTGATTTCGGAAGACCGGTTAGGAGATCTCTGCCACGCATTTCCATTGTGAGAGGCTCTTTAATTTCTGAAGCCGAGCCGATTTTTATTTTTATATCTTCCGCGATTTTTTCTCCCAAAAGTAAGTTGAAAACGTCGCGGGCGTACTGAATAATACTTTTATTCATCTCTTCTCCGGCCACGCGCAAAGTTTTCCAGGTGACAACTCCTGAAAGCGCGATGACGGCAATTTCCGTAGTCCCTTCCCCTATATCAATAATTATATTGCCAACCGCATCAGAAATGGGCAGCCTCGCTCCGATCGCCGCCGCCATTGCTTTTTCAATCAAAAAGACTTCGCGGGCGCCGGCCGATAACGCCGCGTCTTCCACGGCTTTTCTTTCAACTTCAGTAATGTCAAGGGGAATTCCGATAGCAACCCTGGGTCTTGGTAAAATTGTAAAACCTTCCTGGTGAACTTTATCAATAAAATATTTCAACATTTTTTCCGTCACTTCAAAATCTGAAATAATACCGTCAACTATCGGCCGGGAAGCGATAATATGCGGCGGAGTTTTTCCAAGCATTTTTTTGGCATCTTCACCGATCGCCAAAATCTGTCCGGTTTTATTATTTATAGCAACAACCGAGGGTTCGTTGATTACAATACCCTTGTCTTTTACAAATACTTTTGTATTGGCTGTGCCAAGATCAATTCCCAGATCTCTTGAAAATCGACCCAGTAAATTATTAAACATATTTTATTTTTTCAAAAATTTTTCAACTTTATTTAATTTCACTAATTCCACCTCCTGCTCACTTCTTTTCTTAACTTCCACGCTGCTTTTATCCAATGTTTTTTCACTGATTACAAGGCGAAACGGAATGCCAAACAAATCACTTTCTGCTAATTTAACGCCCGAACTGGCCTCTTCTCGGTCATCATATAATACTTCAAAACAGGCTTTTTGTAAAGATTCCAAAAGCTTTTCTGATTCATTTTTGATTTTCTTATTTTTCCCTTCATCTTTGCCAAAAAGCGCGACTAGATGCACATCAAACGGCGCGGCTTCAGGCGGCCAAATAATTCCTTTTTCGTCATGACTCACTTCCGCAATCGCTCCCATCACACGGCTCGGCCCGATTCCATAGCAACCCATCACGGCCAATTTTTTCTTTCCCTCTTTATCTAAAAAATTTAAATCAAAAGCTTCAGAAAATTTTGTTTTTAATTTAAAAATATTTCCCACCTCAATCGCTTTTCCCTCCAATATTTTTCCGCCGCACTTTGGGCATTTATCGCCAGCTTTATATTCGGCAATTTCCTTGTTTTGCGCATAGCGGCATTTTTCACAATAAAAAATTACATCTTCTCCGCTTTCCGTCAAAACTTGAAACTCGTGCGAATATTTTGAAAAAGTTCCGCCCGACGCCTCAACAACAATCGCATCCAAGCCCAACCGACGAAAAATTTCTAGATACGCCTCTTTGGCTTTTTCATAATAAGCATCCAAATCTGCTTCATCCGCGTGAAAACTATAAAGATCTTTCATGGAAAATTCCCGCCCGCGCAAAAGTCCGGATTTCGCCCGAGGCTCATCGCGGAATTTATCCTGAATCTGATAAACGGTAACGGGCAAATCTTTATATGAATTCACTATTTTTTTAACAAGCGGTGTTACAATTTCTTCGTGAGTTGAACCAAGCGCGTATTCTTTCCCGCCAGAACCTTCCAATTTAAATAAAACATCAATCGTGTCCCAACGTCCAGTAGTTATCCAATTTTCTTTTGGCGTTAAGGCCGGCATCAAAATTTCCTGGCCGCCGATAGCGTTTATTTCTTCGCGAATGACTTTTTTAATCTTATTCAAAACCCGCAGACCAAAAGGTAAATAGGTATAAACTCCAGCCATTAATTTATCAACAAAACCCGCGCGCACTAACAGTTGCGCGTTAACGCTTTTTTCTTCTTCTGAAATTTCTTTTGTTGCTTTGTAAAAAAGTTTAGATTGTAACATTTTTATAAAAATCTTATTGATTAATTATCTTTTTTTCTCATAAGATATAAAGAAAAATTCCATGATAATCAAAGCTAAAACTAAAAAAACTATATTCCACCATGTTAAAATCCTCTGACTTTTTAAAATCAACCCGCCGATCGTCAAAAAGCCAAGCAAGGTCGCCTGCCTGAAAGAAGTTGTCACTATTTTAAAAACTAAATCTTCTTTGCCAAATTTCATCCGTAAAATTAATCCTAAAACTGACATAGTTCCAACTACGGACAGAAATAAACTTAAATAAAAAAAGACAAAACCCAGGATGCCAGCCGTTGTCGGATCAACAGAGTAAAGAACAAACCCCCAAATTATCCAACAAAAAATGGCGCTGATTGTCATTAAAATCAAATATTGCCTTAGGGTCATAAAGCCTTAAATCTGCCTCGTTAAATTCTAGTAAAAGTATAGCAAATTAAGAATAAACCAGCAAACCTCATTTACCCTTGACAAATCCCGTAATATAATATAAAGTAAACAGCTGCGAAGCGTGGCTTGTATGGCTGGGCGATTCTGCTTTTAGCCAACGCCAATTTCGCCTCGCACCTTCCATCGTAAAGGAGGTGTACGATGAAGCGGTTCTTTCTCGGAATCTGGGCTGGGATCACGACTTTCTTCGCCTGGCTCGTCTCTTCGCTTGCCGTCTGTATCCGCGCCTTGCGCGACAGAAGGGGCAACAAGAAGCGACACACGGCAACCTGCGTCGCTCCGTACACGAGGGCGGTTGATGATATCGAATTCCTCGAACCTGAGCCGACGCATGAGACCTGGCTCCAAGAAACGGAATACCTAGCGCTCTACGTCTTCGAGCGCCATTACAGCCTCGTTTTGGTTTTGACAAGCACCCAAGACGAGAGTATCTTCCGCGACTTGCGGGTGGTCGTTTTTCCACAAGGCCAGAACCTCGGGATCGAGTGTGTCACGGACGGACTGAAGAAAGTCAGGATCTTCGGCCAGAAGTACATCCTGCCGCTTTCTCCGGTTTCCGAGTTCGATGAGCACTCCTACGCCAAGAGAATCGTCTGGAAAGACAATCGCGCGCAGAACGTCGCGCGCGTCACCCTTTGGCTTGGAGACAAGTCAAGGGGCTTCCTTCCCGGAGACAACGCTTCCATCTTCTTCCCGGAAAAGGAGGCGGCAGCGTAATTACCCAACAAGGAGGACAGAAACAAAGAGACCCCGGTCGTACCAGGGTCTCTCTTTTTAATTTTTTGAGTTTAAGCAGCTTTTGCAAAAAATTCTTCTTCCAGTTCATCAATTCTCCTTTCCCTTTCTGCTACCCCCATTTCCCAGAGATCTGATCTCTTTTTTCCGCTTTTAAACCATTCACTTTCTGCAGCAGTAAAGGGTATTTCTTCTTCTGTGATCCCCTGCTCTTTAAGGGTATGAAGATCGCTAGCTAAAGCTAAATTATCAATAGCTAACCTTTTGGCAGAGACTTCAAGTTCCCTTAACTCTGCCTGGATCCTATCAACTGCCGTGAGGGCATCTAAAATTTCTACACCGCTCCCACCTTTCAAAGTTGCTTCAGCTTCTTTAAGTTCAGCTGAACGCTTTTCAATTTTTTCTTCAATGGCCCTAACAGCTTCCGCATTTTCAGTTCTTTGCTCTGCCATTTTAAGAGCCTCACCCTTCAAACCAGCCTCAATTCCTTCGGTTTGCTCTAACACTCTTATCTTTCTTAAGTCCGCTTCAAGAGGAGCGGCTTGCACTCTAAACTCTTCCATTTTTAAAATAGCAGCTAATGTTTCCTCTGGACTTTCGGCTTTTCTTATCTTCTCCACTGCTTTTTCTGATTCACCTCTTAATTGATCAAGTTTCGCTTCTAGATCAGCTCTCTCGCCAGATTCCATCTCAGGAGGAGCAAATCTCATTGTTTCTCCCATAAATTTATTTAAGTCACATTTTGGTTTGAAAATCGTCTAGGCGAAGACCAAACCGGCGTGACAATTAATGTTAATTTTAGTTTAAAAAATACCTTTTGGTACTTTATGTACCTTAATAAATCTTAACATATTTTTTTCTTTTTGTCAACCCCATACGAAGTTTCGGTAAATTCGAAAACTCGAAGGAGCAACGATTATCGGGGGACTAAGTATTGTTAAAAAATCCAACAACCTCTACTTCGTATGGAGCGGACCCCTCACATCTTAAATTTTAAATCAGCCACTACTTCCCTGCCGAGCCGTCGATTCAATTCTTTCATAATTTTTCCACGCTTTAAATAAATCTCTTGTGTTACAACCGACGACAGACAACCGACAGTTAAAATTTTTCCGCGTAAATACATCGCTCTCGCCCGCCGCCCCACTCCCGGCCCAAAAATCTCTACCAAAATTTGGTTGAATTTTTCAATTGCCTGAGCGGCCAAAACTTGGTGAGAAATACCGGATTGGCGGATATTTTTTTCTAGGATGTTTTTTAATGGAGTGAACATAAAAATATATTTCCAAATCCAAATGTCAAAATCCAAATTTCAAATCAATGACTAAAGTTCAAATGACTAAAAATTGTTTTGGGTTTTGGATTTTGGATTTGATTTGACATTTGAGCTTTGGGTTTTGGTCTTCAAATTATCCGGTGTTCGCAAATATCTTTAAAATCACAATTTTTACAAGTGAATAAACTTGGCTTGGGAGAAAACTCGCTCTTTTTTATTTCTTGAATTGTCTCCACGATTTTTTCCTTAATTTCCTGGACTTCCTTATCTGTGCCAAGAAAAGACATCTTTTCATTAGCTTCCAAATAATAATAACTGAGCATTATTGGTTTTTCGCCAAGCACTTCGGATGCCGCCGCCTGATAGATTAGGAGCTGGTCTTTATCTAAAAATTTTTCATCTTTCGGCACGCTGCCGGTTTTATAATCAATAATTTCCACACCACCCGGGACAACGTCCACTCTATCTATTGCTCCGCGCACTGTATAATCCCCAATTTTTAGATTAAAACCATTTTCCAGATATTTTGTTTTGGGCCAATTGCCTTCGTGTTTTTTATAAAATTCACGAAGCATACTTCTCCCACGTTTTTTATACTCTTCTTCGTGGCTTTTGCTTTCGTACCAATCATTAATCCAGGTTTCTTCATAAATTTTTAAAAGTTCCTCAACCGATGGCGCCGTTCCCATCGCTATACTTTGCCCAAAAAGGTCGGCCTGTTTATTATTTTCTTTTTTTGAGATCTGATCAAAAAATTTCTGCAAAGTGCTGTGCATGGTTTTCCCAAAACTGAAATTAAATTTTCCCCGCGTCGGCACGACTAAAACATGAGCGAATTTATATTGTAATGGGCAGGTTTCAAACGCCTTGAGTTGAGTAAAACTAAATTTACTTGGCAACCATAATTTTTTTATACCTTTTTCACTCGGCGCAGCCGCTGCTTCCTCATCAAAATAAACCTGGCCGGTCGGAGAAATCACTTCTGGTGTAATAAACCCGAGTTCAACCAAAAAGCGTGATAATTTCTTTTTTCTCTGTCCGCCATAATCCAAAGCTGAAGTTAAAAATAATCCATCGCGCGCCCGGGTCATTGCCACATAAAAAAGCCTGCGCTCTTCTTCAAGATGAATGTCGCCTTGCGGCAAAATTTCTTTAACGAGCGCGGTTGGCATTTCAATCGGTTCTTTTCGGTCGGTTGAGGGAAAACGCAAATCTACTAAATTCACAATAAAAACATATTTAAATTCCAAACCTTTTGCGCCATGCACCGTCAAGATTTTCACCGTGTCCGGTCCTTCATCAAAACTTCCCGCAAGCGATCCTTCTTCTCCGGATTCAAGAGCCATATCAAGCTCAGCCATAAAATTTTTAATTGACTTATCGGGATTTGCTCTTTCAAATTCTTCTATCTTTTTTAAAAAATTATTAATATAGCCGATGTCTTCCGCCGCATGCGAATCCCCTTTCTCAGCGCGTTTTGTCAAATTAGTAAGATATTGAAAATCTTCTAAAAATTTAAAAACAACTTTACTCACTCCCCACTCGCGAGCAATTGCTGTGTGCCGCTCAATAAATCCTAAAATTTTATTAATTTTTCTAAGACCATCACCAGAGACGCCGACCGCCGCCGCGTGTTTCATCGCTTCGTAGAGCGACCAGTTCTTTTTCTTCACTGAAAAATTCATAGCGAGAAGATCGTCATAAACTAAATCTACAAACGGCATATTTAAAACGCGGTATAGAGCTGTTGACTCATGATAATTGTCCAAAGTTTTGAGATATGCAATAATGTCCAAAATTACTGGCTTGGAATAAAGCCCGCTCGAAGCTAAAAAATGATATGGAATGCCGTACTGATCCAGAACGCCCATGAACATTTCCGCCTGATTATTTGCGCGGACCAAAATCGCAAAGTCCTGATAGCTAATTGCCGTGTCAATTTTTTTCAATTCCAAAATTTTCTCGGCCACGGTCCGTGCTTCTTGGTCGGCGGTTTTACAATGCAAGTGCTCAACAATTCCCTCACCATCTCTTTTTGCCGAAAGTTTTTTTACAATTCCTAATTTCGCTTCCAGCCGGTTTGGGTCGTTTTGCTTTATGAATTTATATGCCAAATCCAAAATATTTTGTTTAGTGCGATAATTATCCGTGATAATAATTTCGCGGCATTCCGAAAAATCATTTTTAAACTGCATGATGTTGGAAATCGACGCGCCACGAAATTTATATATTGATTGATCGTCGTCGCCGACAACCGTTAAATTATTCTTGGGCAGAGCGAGCATTTTTATAAGCTCATACTGCGCCCAGTTTGTGTCCTGAAACTCATCAACCAAAATATACTTAAACTTTTGCCGGTATTTTTCTAAAATCGCCGGCCGGGTACGAAAAAGTTTTAAAGTATAATTTATCAAATCGCCAAAATCCAGGGCGTTATTTTCTAAAAGTAATTGATCGTAAGTGTGGTACGCACTCGCCACTTCAAGCAGCCGATCTTTATCTTCAATAATCGTGCTGTCTTTGTTTAATTTTAAATTCTCCGCGTAATCCAGATATGTTTCCGGCCAAATTTCTTCATCCTTCGCTCGGCTGAAATGTTTCAGGAGCGAATGAATAAATTTTGTCGGATTACCGAGCGGCCGATAATAATCCAAATTAAATCTCTCTAAATTTTGCCGGACAAGCAACCACTGCTCAGTTTGATTTAAAAGTTTAAAATCCCCAGGCAAACCAATATCAATCGCGTGTTCTTTCAAAATTCGCTCGCAAAAAGAGTGAAATGTGGAAATCCAAAGATCAACATAACCGTATGGCAAAAGTTGGTCGGCGCGCTCTTCCATTTCCCCGGCCGCTTTTTCCGTAAAAGTCAGAGCCAAAATTTCGTCCGGCTTGATTTTTTTTTCTAAAATCAAAAAAGCCAGCCGCCTTGTGATGACTGTTGTCTTTCCCGTCCCCGCGCCAGCCACAATCAAAAGCGGACCAGTATCATGCGCCACGGCCTCTCTCTGCGCTTGATTTAAATCCTTTAATAAGTCGTCCATAAATTGCTTTTTTGCCTGATTTTTGCTAAAATTCTTTAAGAAATCATAACATAAAAATCGCAATTAAGCCAAAAATATGAACGAATTGGAAAAAGGATCTATGCCGATTAAGGAATTCGGGCGGGACGAAATTAGAGCGGGAGACCTTGTGATGTTTGACGGAAAAATTTACCGCGCGGTTTCACGCGACAGTGGATATACTATTAGACAATATTATTCTCATTCAACTCCAGAAAAGGGGCCGGGGCCGGGTTGGGATTATAAAGCGGAGGTTCTGGAAAAATATGGAGCTAATGAACCGTCCCAACTGCCCGACGATCCTTACCACATCATTGAATTTGAACCCGCCGATGTAGAAAAATAAAAAATGAAAATAAACATAAAAAATCTCAGGAGTGCATTTCGGGCAACCTGGAGCGCGGAAACTTCCTGGACCAAGAAGTTTGATCCCAAAAATCCCGCCACTGGTCAATGCCGAGTAACCGCCGCAGTGGCACACACGTTCCTCGGCGGAAAAATACTTTACGCCGTTATCAAAAAACTGCCGTTTGTTTCCCATTTTTGGAACCGTCTGCCAAACGGAAAAGAAATTGATTTTACCCGCGACCAATTTCCTGAAAACGTCATCATTCCGAAAGGAACCGTAGTGTCAATCAAAGAGGTCTTATCCGCGCCACAAATCAAAAAAACCTATCCCCTGCTGCTCGCTAAAGTTAAATCATTTCTTAAAAATAAATAATATGGCTAATCCGGAAATGGGCGGACCCACGCCCGAAACGCAAGAAAAAGAAATTAAAGTCGAGGGACTTGCCGATTTTGATATGGAATATTTTAAAAATCTCGAAGGCAAGGATGGCTGGATCGCGCTTGGCCAGGAAAATTGCAAAAACCAGAAGTATCACACTGTTATTGGCGAAGGCGGAGAAAAACTTGGCATTGTCGGCGTTTATGATACCGAGGATGAACAGAATATCACCCATATTGTCATTGACCAAAAATACCGCGGCAAAGGACTGGTACCCAAATTTTACGAGGCACTGATGGGCAAAGAAGATCTGAACACATTGATAGCCACAATCGATAGGAAAAACCGACCGTCAATTGTTTCTCACGAACGCGCCGGTTTTAAAAAAGTAAGCGACGAAGCGTACGAAAACGAATTTGATAAATTTAAATACAAATACGAAAAACCCCAAAATGAATAAATTTTTATCACTTTATTCCGTAATAATCAGTATTGCCGCCCTTGGCGCCGGATGCGGACAGGCGCCAACAGAACCACCATCCCGAGAAAGTAAAATCCCAACCGACGCGGTAAAAATTACGCCGGCGACAGATGTTTCGCCGCCAAAATCACTTTCTGCTGAATACGGAAATCCAGTTCCTCTGCCTGCGCCAGTTAATACTGCTGGCGGCGAGGACTCCCCTTTTATTTTACCAGACGGCCAAACACTTTATTTTTTCTTTACGCCTGATGTCAAAATTCCTGTTGAAAAACAAATTACTGATAATGTGACGGGAATTTATGTCACGAAAAAATCTGGCGACGAATGGCTTAATCCCGAACGCGTACTTTTATCCAAACCTGGCAGCGCCGGTAGCGACGGCTGCGAATTTGTGCAAAACGATATAATGTATTTTTGTTCTGTGCGCGAGGGGTACGACGGCATCAATTGGTTTACCGCGGAATTTAAAAATGATAAATGGCAAAATTGGAAACTCGCGAATTTTCCAGAAGAATATAAAGTTGGTGAACTACATTTTACTTCTGATGGCAATGAAGTTTATTTTCATTCCGACCGCGCGGGCGGCGAAGGCGGGTTGGATATTTGGGTTTCAAAAAAGATTGATGGCGCCTGGCAGGAACCGAAAAATGTTAGCGCCGTGAATACCGAACGCGATGAGGGTTGGCCAGCTCTTTCTCCCAACGAAGATGAATTATGGATTTCTAAGGATTATGGGTTATGGCGATCAAAAAAAATTGATGGTGAGTGGACCAAACCTGTGCAAACGTTTTCACCGCTCGCCGGCGAAGCCACGATTGACGCCGCGGGAAATGTTTACTTTATTCATCATTATTATAAAAACGACCAAATGCTCGAAGCAGACATTTACGTCGCTAATAAAAGCAGCTATCGTTAAAAAACTAATCAAAATAAACTATGGTCAATTTAGGTATTTTTACTTTAATCTTAATCCTATTTTATCTCCTCGGCAAAGCGGCAGAACTGACCATTGATAGCATAAAAAAGATCGGAAAAAAACTTGGAATAAAAATTTTCTTTTTAGGTCTTTTACTCGGAGTTTTTACCTCACTGCCCGAGCTGGCGATTGGTATTAATACTCTTATAAACAATGTCCAGGAAATTTCTCTGGGAAATTTGTTGGGCGGTCTGATGGTTCTCTTCGGTCTTATTTTGGGCATCAGTTTAATTCTAAACCGAAAAATAGAAACTGACGGACGAGTAATAAATTTTTTGCCAATTTTAATTTACCTTATTCTGCCCGTACTTTTCGGTTTAGATGGAAAAATTGGTTTTATCGACGGAATAATCCTCGTTGCTGCTTATTTTTCTCTGCTTTATTATTTATATAAAAAACATAAAAATTCAAACCCAATACATTTTGAATTTATCAGAAATGGTAAAATTTTGAAGGATTTATTTCTTGTCCTCCTCGGACTTATTTTGATAATTGTATTTTCCAATCTTATCGTTCGCCTCACCGCGATTCTGTTGAATAATTTTGATATTCCTGGTTTTATTATTGGACTGGTTCTTTTTTCAATCGGTACTAATTTACCAGAAATTATCGTAACCATTCAATCATGGCGCAAAAACATAAAGGAACTATCTATCAGTAACTTGGTCGGATCGGCTATGGCAAATATTTTAATCATTGGTATTTTTTCAGTTATTAAAACTTTATCAACTGAAATAAATCTGGGTTACTATATGCTGCTCTTTTTCTTGTTTGTTCTTTTTCTTAGTCTGTTAGTTTTTTACAAAACGAAAAAGGAGTTTAGCCGCAGCGAAGGAATTTTCCTGCTTTGTATTTATTTTCTATTTTTATCAAGCCAGCTGATATTCCTTGTTTATTTGGCATCTTAAAAATTAATAAAGATTAATGCTAACTTACATTCTCTTTGTCTTGGGATTTATTTTTTTGATCAAGGGCGCAGACCTCTTGGTGGATGGCGCCTCATCTTTGGCTAAAAAATTTAAAATATCCAGTCTGGTTATCGGTCTTACAATAGTCGCTTTTGGCACTTCCGCGCCGGAATTAATTGTAAATATAATCGCCAGCGCCAAAGGTAACACTGAACTGGCTATCGGTAATATTCTGGGTAGTAATATTTCTAATATCTTTCTGATTTTAGGAATATCAGCCATTATTTTTCCCTTAGCGGTTAAGAAAAATACAACATGGAAAGAGATCCCATTGTCCCTTTTGGCTGTATTGGTAGTTGGTTTTTTAGCTAACGACGCCTTAATTGATAAAAAAATTTTTTCTGCGTTAACTCGTATTGACGGATTGGTTTTATTATCTTTCTTTACTATTTTTATATATTATACTTTTGGCATGTCCAGAGACGGCGGCTATGAGGCAAATGAAGATATCAAACAATTTAGCAACACTAAATCGACTCTTTTTATTATAGCCGGTCTGGCTGGTTTATTTTTTGGCGGCAAATGGATTGTTGACGGCGCGGTTAAAATAGCGACAACTTTAGATATTAGCGAATCTTTGATTGGTTTAACCGTTGTTGCAATCGGCACATCGCTTCCGGAACTTGCTACCTCTGCGATAGCTGCTTATAAAAAACAAGCTGATATCGCTGTCGGCAATGTGGTTGGTTCAAACATTTTTAATATTTTTTGGATTTTGGGAATAAGTTCAATTATCAGGCCACTCCCCTTTAAGACAGACATGAACATGGATATTGGAATGGTAATTATGGCCAGCTTTGCTCTGTTTATTTTTATGTTTATTGGTAAAAAACACATCCTGGAAAGATGGCAAGGGATATTCTTTTTAATTACATATATCTCGTACGTCACTTTCCTTGTTATAAAGGGTTAAATAAATATGCGGTGGGTTTTACGTTCAAAAATTCATAAAGCGATTGTGACTGAAGCGAATTTAAATTATATCGGAAGTATTACTATTGATAATATTTTAATTAAAAAAGCCGGCTTTTGGCCAGGCGAAAAAGTTTTGGTTGTCAGTAATACTTCCGGAGCGCGGCTTGAAACTTATATCATTGCCGGCGAACGCGATTCCGGCGTAATTTGCATGAATGGCGCGGCGGCTCATCTCATCAAAACTGGGGAGGAAATAATCATCATGGGTTTTGAATTAACTGGCAAACCAATAAAGCAAAAAAATATTTTAGTGGATAGAAAAAATAAATTTGTAAGATATTTGTAAATGTAAATTGGCGCAAACGTAAAAACTCTCCGTAATGAAGAGATTTTTTTGTATAAAAACTGGCGTTCCCAAAGGTTCGCCAGTGACCATGCGTAGTCGGATAGACACGACTCACGATTCTGTCCGAGATGCTTGCGGCTCGTCGCGAGGCTCGTTGATCCACTGCTTGGCACGCGCTTCTTGCAAAGCCGTTTCCAAAATCGCGATGAGCGTCTGGAAACCGCTGATGTGCCGCGGCTCCAACCGAACAATGGTCTCTTTGGCCAATTCCCGCGCTGGCCTGATATCCCTGGTGACCGCCGCAGCCCGCTCAGCCGTCAGCCCAGCCGCCACCGCCGCTCGTTCCACCTGCTCCAGTTCCTCGAGACCTAAATCCTCGTGATGACAAGACATTGCTTGCCCTCCTTTCTGTGAGCACATTATCACTTATATTTTAATATGTCAATCTAAAAATTTTTTCAACTTTTCCGTCTGAATTTCCCACTCAAATTCTTTTTCCACTCTTTCTCTCCCCTCTTCACCCATTTTTTTTGCTAAATTTTCATCAGTTAATATTTTAATCACTGCTTCGGCAATTTGAGTTATATTTTCCGGATCCACAACTAATCCCGTCACACCGTCCGCCACCGCCTCACCCACGCCGCCGCTTCCTCCGGCTACGACCGGTTTACCAAATTGGTTTGCTTCAAGATACACTGTGCCAAAACCTTCTACATCCGCCCCAATCTGCCGCGGCGTCATTATAAACACATCGCACAATTGATAAAAGGCCAATTTTTTTTCTTCGGAAATCTCTCCGGTAAATAAAATATTATTTTCTAATTTTAATTTTTCACTCTGAATTTTTAGTTTTTCGCTTTCCAGCCCATCACCGACAATTACATAAATAGCGTTTGGCACATGTTTTAAAATCTCTGTCATCGCCTCAATTACCTTATTTTGCCCTTTGCGCGCCACGAGCCGCCCAACCGTGAGAATTATTTTTTTATCGGCCAACCCCAGCCGATTTTTTATTTCAGAAATTCTTTCCGGTGCAATACCGGACATCCTCCCCGGACAAGGATAAATAATAATGATTTTATTTTCCGGCACGGCTAGTTTTACTAACTCTTTTTTTGTGAATTCACTATTTGCTACGACACCACTCGCCTGTTCTAAAATTTTGTTCATCAACTTTTTCTTCCGCGGATTTCCGGCGGCTGTCAAAATATCCATGCCATGACAGGAAATAAAATACGGAATCTTAAAAATTTTCTTCACAATCATCGCGACCGTTCCAACCGGTAAAACTTGGCTGACTAAAATTACTTCTATTTTTTCCCGCCGCGCCACGCGCCATAAATGCCAAACGAGCGGCAGCCATTTTGGCCATAAAAAATTCACAAATAATTTTTTGCGGTAAATTTTATACGGCTCATGATTATCAAAATTTTCTTCGCCCTTCTGTCGCGGCGCTAAAACCGCGACCTTATCAGCCGGCAACGCTCCGGCCACCCCAGCCAAATAATTCGCGATCCCGCCCCTTTGCGGCGGAAATTCAATTGTTGCGATTAATAATTTTTTCATATTTTCTCGCTTCTCCCATCAATCATATCCATGGCCTCTTCCTTTTTCAAGGCTTTAAAAATATTTTTTACATCGCGCCACTCCATCCCGCGAAGCAAAAATAATAAGCAAAAATAAATCGCCGCCCCGACCGGAACTAAAAATATCCAATAAACATACGGCCGCAAATAAATTATAACCGCGCTCATCGCTCCGGCGGAAATAACAATTTTAAAAAGAGCGCCAAAAATGAATTTTTTATTGTAATCCACCACTCGTCCGACAAAAATTAATCCCAGAATAAAAAGTAATGTATGGGATATCACCGTGGAAATTGCCGCTCCGAGATACGAGAACCTCGGTATCAAAATTACGTTTAAAACGACATTTACGAACATGGAAATGCCCAAAATGGTAGTATTGGCCATCTGGCGATCTGTGGCATTTAAAAGCGAGCTGACCGGATAATTTAAAAATATAAAAACCACGGCAAAAATAGCAACCTGCAGCGGTAAAATCGACGGAATATAGGAAGCACCGTAAATTTTTAAAACTAAAGGTTCGGCCAAAGAAAAAATACCAAAAGCAATTGGCAGAGCCAAAATTGCTAGATAAAAAAGTACGCGCTCAAAAGTTTTCCGGAGCATAGTTTTATCAGAAACATAATATGCGCTCATCGCTGGAAATACGGCCGCGGCAAAAGCCATGGGAATAAACTGAAAGGCGTAAGTAAGTTTATAAGCCACACTCCAAAACCCGACCGCGATGTCCCCCACCATTTTTGAAAGCAAAACTGAATCAAGATAAGAATAAACTTTTACAAAAATTCCCGCGAGCGCAAAAGGATAAGCAATTTTAAAAAGTGATATTAAAATACTTTTGTCCATCATCAAACGCGGCCGGATGTCGGTTTTTTTCCAAAGTAAAATTGAAGAAAAGAAAAAATTAAAAAGACTGCCCGACATTAGGGCAAGCAGTAAAAAATATAACGGCGCGTGAAGAATTAAACTTACGCCGCCAAAGATGATTATCAAAATTTCACTCACAACCACGCCAACTGATTCATATCGCAAATTTTGATGGCCACGGAAAACTGCGTAAAAAGTTACGTTGAAAGAATCCAAAAGCATCACAATCCCGGAAAGATAAACCATCAATTTGGTCGCCGCCGGATAATCTATGATATTAATCACAAAAACAACCGCGAGATATGCGAGCACACCTAAAACAACTTTTGCTCCCAAAATATTTCCCAAATATTTTCCCGCCATTTCTCTCTTCTTCGCCGTCTCGCGAATCAAAACTGAGGAAAGGCCAAGATCAACAAAAATAGAAAAAATCGTAGTAAAAGAAACAACAAAAAAATATTTTCCCGTGCCCTCAACTCCGGCTAAGCGGGCAATTAAAATAAAATACAAAAAAGCCAGGACTTTTTGTCCGACCGTGGCAATAGTTAAATAGATAGTATTTCTCGCGATTTTTTCTGATTCTTGAGGCATAAGCATTATCCAATTTTACCGCGATTTAGAGAAAAAATCAATAAAAACGACGCGAACCGTTATCCGCGTCGCAACTCCTCCGCTATTACCGCTTTTTCCCTCCACGATTGTGAGCGGTAAGGAGTACTTCTAATTCTTCTCTCGCCTCTTGGTAAACACTCGTTATAGCCGGCACAGTTCCGTAACCGCCCCCAAGCATCGGCGACAAGATTGGCATCGCTTTCAAGTTCCAGGCGGGATCAAGCAGATCCTCGTATGGCAAGCCGTTTCTTGATAGCTCCTTGATTGCGCGAACGACCATTACCAAAATTTGATCGATGCGAAGTTCCTTGCCCCGCTCGTCGTAAAGGCGGATACTCCACATACGCTCCAACCCGGCCATTTCCTCTTTGGCGCTCATGCCGGGAAGGAAATTCTGCAGGCCCCAGGCTCTCGCCATCTCATGGATATTGTAACGCCTGAAGATACGCCACTGCATGGCCATAGAAAACATTACTTCTTTCACGCCGCCGACGCAGTATTCCCAGCCATCCGCGAGGTAGTGCGCTCCAGCCATTTCGCCCAGAACGCGATACCAGAGTGACATGTAGGCATCCTGCGACCATTGCCAACACCTGGCTTCGAAAACCGAAGGCGCGATAAAGAGCAGAGACTTGCTGCTGCCGAGGCGATCAGCTAGAGCAACCCCGTCTTCAATGTTGGGCCTTACCACAAGTCCGTAAAACGCCTCGTCCCCGATCTTGACCGCAAGTTCAGTAGCACTTTTTGCGCCGTGCTTTTTCAAAGTGTCGTACAGGCGCCGGCCGCCGGTGATTGGCATGGTAACATAGGCGATATGCTGCCGCCGGTCACCCCGAAAAGAGCGCAAGGCGGAAAGTACAACACCCAAATTGACGAGTTCTGCCTTAGTCAGGCGAGCACATTCACTCGTATCGCCGAGAGGCGGTTCCTGTTTTCGCATTCCCTTCCTCCTTTAGGAAATCAACCTACTTTACCACGATGGATGAAAAAAATCAATAAAAAAACCGACGCAAAAATAGCCGCGTCGGTAGTTGTGTCTTCGAGTTGGTTAGGCCTCTCCGCCTTGCTACAAAAGCATCCTGAAGATGTAAAACGCAGCAAGACAAAGCGTAAAAACCCAAACAACGACACTAACCCAGTTTATGCGATACTCTGGGTGAATCTCTCCATCTTTAAGAAGGAATTCGGCCAAACCCATGTCGTGCATGAAGCGCTGCCAGCGTGAAAGACTCCTATACGCCTTACGCAGCAAAAGCTTTCGCTTGATTTCCGGGATGGTCAGCAAGCGTAAGACGCGGCGTTTTTCCATGAGCTCCCTTCTCTTCCTTGAACCTCCGTTATCGGAACGAGTCTCCAGACAATGAGCTCCTGTCGTTTCCTGGCGCATGAAAATCTCTCCCTTCTTTTTGTTGATGGGGAAATTTTGTCCTAAGGTTCTAATTTTAGATTAACAGAAAAAAATAATTTGTCAAGGTTAATTTTATAAAAAAGGCGCGAGACAAATTCCATCTCAGCGCCAGTGATGGCACAAAAAAACTGTCAGCTCCCGCGGTGCGGAATCGTTCCTCCGAAAAGCGGGAGCGAGAAGTCGTAGCTTTCTTCGGGCACGACAAACGGCGACGGTTTCAGTGGAACCACGACCACCATCACCTTCCTGGTGCTGGACCGCCATCCTTCGGGCATATTTTCCGCGACCAGTTGCTGCTTCTCGCCCCGTGGACATTCTTCGTTTTTTTCGACCATCAGCGCCCTCCTTCTGCTTACATTTAAACCTATTTTTATTTTTTAGTCAATTTACAAAATCAGCATTGCATCGCCGAAGGAGTAAAATCTGTATTTTTTCTTTATAGCAATTTTATATGCGCGGTCAACAAACTTTTTCCCGGCGAAAGCCGCAACGAGCATTATCAAAGTTGATTTGGGCACGTGAAAGTTAGTTATCAAGGCGTCAACAAATTTAAATTTATATCCGGGGTAAATAAAAATATTTGTCTCACCGGTTTGCGGTTTTATTATGGTCTGAGCCTGTCGAAGGCCGCCCCTCGACTCCACCGCTACGCGGAGTTTATCCTGAGCCGCGTCGAAGGACTCAGGGAATAATTTAGAACAGCTTTCCAAAACCCGCGCTGTAGTTGTCCCGCAAGCAATAATCCGCCGACCGGCGCGCTTGGCATTGTTTAACCGCTCGGCGGTTTTTTTATCCAATTCAAAATATTCGCTGTGAATTTTGTGCTTGGTAATATCTTCCTCTTTTACCGGTTGAAAAGTACCAAGCCCGACGTGGAGCGTAACATACTGAATCTCTACGCCCATCTTCTTCAGTTTATTCATCAATGACTTCGTAAAATGCATACCTGCCGTCGGAGCTGCCGCAGAACCCATTTTCTCGGCGTATACCGTTTGATAACAACTTTTCACTTTTGACTTTTCACTTTTAACTTTTATGTATGGCGGCGTGGGCGGCTGGCCTATCTTTAAAATTTGTTCCATTAATTTCGCACCGCCTAAATTAAATTTAATCACGGCAGTGTCCCCCGCCCGCTTTATAATTTCACCAAATAATTTTTTACTAAATTTTATTTTCAGCCCAATCTGCTTAGTAACCGGAACAAAACCCACAAGACATTGCCACAGAGTGGCTTTAAGATTTTTTAATAATAAAATCTCGACTCTACCGCCTGTTTCCTTTTTCCCGATCAACCTCGCTGGCAAAACTTTTGAATTATTTAAAACTAAGAGATCGCCCGGCTGAAAATATTTCCCGAGATTACAAAAACAGTCGTGTTTAATGGATTTTTTTTCACGATCTAAAACCATAAGCCGACAGGCATCGCGTGGTGAAACAGGTTTTTGGGCGATTAAATTTTTCGGAAGATTAAAATCAAATTCAGATAATTTCATACGAAAAAAGGACGAATTAACGTCCCTTTTATTATAACATGAAAATGCTCTTTATCTCTTTTGCCACTGCGGTGCACTACACACTCTTTTTAACTTCCGGACTTCAATTGTCAATTTCTTTTTCAACTTTACACCTACATCAAAGATCTGTCAAATCACAAGTTATCCACAATCTATTTTAATTCCGTCAACCGATTTTTAACAACTTTATGGACGGCCTGTTTTGATATTTTTTTCAACTCGCGGTGAATCTCCGTGATCGTGTATCCTTCGCAAAAATAAAGGAAAATAATCGCTTTGTGTAAAGCACTTTTTCTCATATAAATTTATTATAATAAATTGAATTTTAAAAGTCAATATCAACCAAAAATCAACTAAACTATTTGACAAATTCCTTGCCTATTGTAAAGTTGAATGTTCTTTAATTAAATAATAACAAAAACAAAAACTATGGTCAACAAAGAAATCATCAGTCAATTCTTAGTGTGGCTCCGCGCCGGCCATTCGGGAGCGACCGTCTCATCGTATTTTTGGGCGCTGCGCCAGCTTGAGATTTGGCTCGACCTGACGAGAAAAGAAATTTTAAAATTGACCGTCTCTGATTTTGCCAATTTTCTTTTGTGGCTTGAAAACCGGGGGCTGCATAGTGGCACGCGCTATCACTACATCACGGCCACGCGCTCCCTCTGGCACTGGCTCCATCAGCAAGGCCTCGTTCCCTATGCCGAAGGGCTGATCCCGATCCCGAACAGATACGACGTTAAATCTCACGAATGTTTAACGCCCGATGAATTTTTAAGAATGATAAATTATTTCGACGAGTTTTTCCCCAGGGATCTGCGCGACAAAACAATCGTCTCTTTACTCTTTGCGACCGGCGTGCGGATTGGCGAACTTTTAAGCATCAATGCTGACGACATAAACCTTAATAAAAAAATGACTGAGATCAAAACGTTCAAAAGAAAAAATCACAGACGTCAGATTTTCTGGGATGAGATGACAAACGATGTTTTGTATAGATGGCTCGACGTGCGGCAGAAAATGCTCGAGCGGGAGCACGTGGAAGCCGGAGCACTTTTCATCGCGCTTGATGCCAATAATTATGGAAACAGAATCAGCCCTTGCGCGGTCCAGCGCCTCTTTCGTCGGCTACGCACGAAATGTGGCATAGATAAAAAAATTACTCCTCACTCCTGCCGGCACGGATTCGCCACGCTGGGATCAAAGAATAATATTAACTTGGTATATTTACAAAAAATCTTAGGCCATGCGAGTATCCGCTCAACCCAGATTTACATTCATCCCGAAGACAAAGACATCGAGCGGGAGTACCATAAAATTTATGGTTCATCAAATCTCCGGCAAGGACTCTTGATAAAAATTTAGGGTGCGGTAAAATTAAAGAATATGCCACGACTTACGCGCGACAGCCGCAGCTTTCTTGATCTTCTTGCATGGTTTGTAATTGCCGCGGGAGTGGTTATGATTTTAAGAGCGATTTTCTTCCCAGGGTCTTGATAGGCCTTGCGCTTTTTTAGGGGTTGTGTTAATCTAAAATTAGTTGGTTAAACAATTTATTCTCGTTTCATAGACGAGGCGCAGGATTATCTCAATCGCCATAAAAGAGATAAACCATCGAGCGTGGTCGCTCCGCCAGACCTTCGGGTTTGTGGAGTGCTATGAACACTCGCCGCAAATGTGAAAAACAGAAACGGCGGGGCGTCTGCGCCCGGTGGTTTTGTTATCTATCTTAAATTAAATCCGGGGTACGGCAAACCGGTCATGTTTAAGCGCCGGATAACAAACACGAGTATGGCAATGATTTGCCGTCCGTGGATAACGCTTCGCAATGGCGTTCGCATTTATGCGAAAGACCATGGCAAGCGTGCGTTCTGTTTTTATGTTGACGCCAAAAAGCGTTATGTAAAAAAAGAACCAGCAGAGCAAACTGCTGATTCCACCGCCGGCTAAACACTTAACGGCCCTCACTAAAATGGGGGCCGTTTCGTTTTACTCAAAACACAAAATATCGGTATGCACAATTTTACCAAAGTATTTTTTTTCTGTCAAGGCCCCGACAAGCATAAAGGTCTTTTTTAGAGTTATCCACAACTCAAATCTTGTTTCTAAATTATACCACGGTTTGGTAGATTGAAAAAGTGGCGGAAAAATTTATGCCAAAAATTTAAGCGTATGCCTCCCAAAGAATATACGCCGTGCCGGTTGGAGAGTTGGTTTTTGTCCACGCCAAAGTGATGTTTGTGGCGTCAAAAGTAGCAACGGCGGTTTGATAGTTAGCCAAGGCAACACCGTACGCTTTGGCAATTTTCCCAGCCGGATTTTCTGCGATGTACGAATTACCGGAATAATCGTGAACTAAAACAACACACTCTTGCGTTACGCCGTTGTAGCAACCCTCGGCTCTTCCGGCTACAACCGATTGATTATAAACAACCGTAAGTCTGATATATTTTGGTATTCTTCCAAGTCCGTGAGCGATTGTCTGATCCCCGCTGGCCGCTGATAAATCTTTTGTGGCAATCCCCAGTTTCCTAGCCGCAGTCAAATCTTCCTGCTTGATTAAAAGAGCCGTAGCGGATACGGCAATGCCAACTTGTTTGGCGTACGCCCCTGCCGTGGCGGAGATCGCGCCTGCCGTTGCTGAAAGATAATAAAGCGCTCCAACTGTTAAACCCGATAATCCGGTTACCTTCCCGCTCGTTTGCACTTTTTTCACGTCATCTGCATTCCCCACCTCTTTGGCAAACCCGATAAAATTCAAAATTCGCTCATCACCAAAATCAGCATCGCATTTATACGCCTTGCCATCACTGGCTTTTAAATAGAGTGCGTTATTAACGGCGACGGTTTCGCCAAGCGTAAAATCACGATAGTCGTTTAAGGCCTCAATAAAATTAGCATTTATGTCTGTCACTAAGATTGGATATTCACCGGCGGCAAATGATTTTGTTGGCTCTGACATAAAAATTATAATTTAATTTCTTTTCCGGTCTCATCAAGATATTGATGATTTAAAAAATATTTGGCCTGTTCCGGTTTGGCAAAGACCCAGTTTTCTCCGTTCCAAGAAGCAAAAGTAATTTTGTACTCCTGCGCTAAAATACTGACGGCTCGGTAGGCGTCAATTTTGTCGTCTACTTCAATTTCAATTTTTAGAATTTTTGGCATAAATTAAACTGCATTAAAAGTATAAATACAATCCACAGTAAGTGATTCGAGAGCACTTTTAACCCAGGAAACATTAACCCTCGTCCATTCCTGCCCAGTTCCCGCCCCGGCCGCACCATCAATACAGTTTCTCCATTGTGTAAAAGTCCCGACAACTTCCGCGGCCGTAAAAAACCATGAAACATAGGCCTTGGCCGTCGCATCGTCGTAAGTCGCCGACGCCACCACTTTCCTAAAATATTCCGCGGGTGTTCCGCCGGTGCAGAGAATACCATAATTTATAATCCCTGTATAAGTTGTGTTATTGGCCAAACGCCTGGCTTCAACTGCCCGGCCGGCCAGCTGCACGGTATTTTTTATTTTGTAGGTTCGTTTTATTTTTCCAGTTTTAGCGTCTCTGATAGTGCAAGTGACGTTTTCGGTCACTGATACCGGATCTTTAATTTGATGGTTAAACATATTAAGTATAAATTAATTAAAGTATGAACATCGATCAAACGCGAACGGCCGTTTTGGATCATTCTCATCGATTGGAGTGTATGGTCCAAAAACCCACTGGATTGTAAATGGATCTCGCCGGACATTCTCGCTGATGCTAACCGCCTCTGTTATGCTGATATTTGCGTATTTAGTAATCTGCTCCGTGATTGAAACTTCCTCCTGGACTGTTTCAATTTTATCCAAAACCTCATCCTTTTTAATTTCAATTTTTTTGTCTTCCGCGGTCAACAATTTCTGCAAAATTTCAATCATGCCCATCGTTCGCGTCGTGACTAAAGAACAAGTGTGTTCCATTTCTCCGGTATCCGGCTTGCGCACTCTGGACGTAATGCGATTGATAGTGAACCATTCATCATAACCCCACACTGCCGAATTCAAATGAATTTTCTGGCCGACTTTTAAGCCGGATTCATAGCTCCTAAAACTGCCTTCTGAAATTTGTCCTGCATACGCGTAGAGCTCGGCCTTCGCTCTCTGCCGCGCGCCTTCTTTGCTGTCAATGGAATTATCAATAATCTTAAACTCATATTCTCCGTACAGCGTCACCGAGGCATTTTCTTGAATTTTTACGATGACCGGAATGTAGGGTAACCCTTCAATTTTCACAATCTGAGCGGCCGTGGGTTTGTTGTCTGATCTGAATTTAATTGCCTTCTCATTAAAATTATAAAGACAATCGTATGATGCCGGGTCGTGAATAAAATCTATACCGAGCGTTTGTGTCACTCCATTGACTTTAACAACTACACTTGCGTATTTGTAGCCAAAAGTATAAACCGTCTTGTCACCGTCCGCTTCCTGCTCTTCAAAATAGCTACTGCCCTTATACTCCCCGCCTCGGACGTAGATGACATTTCTCATCTGCTCGGCCTTCCGGTTTAGTTTCAACGATTTGCAAACAAATTTTCCGCTCGTATCATCCAAATCAAACGGCGCCAAATTTGTTTCCTTGCTGAAAAAATGAATATCTTTGGCATAATCAATGTACCAGTCATAATTAAACAGCTCTGCCAGCTGCTGGAGACATTTTGAAGGCTGCTCATAATTGAAAGCGATGAAATCTACTGTCAAAGAACAACTGACGTTTGTCGCGGTGAAGCCCGGGCAATAAGTGGTGAGAATATCCGCGATGATCGCGTTGACCGTCTGGCTCTCATAAGATTCAATAACAACTTTTCGGTCAAAAATATGTGTCCAATCTTTACATTTTACTTTTCTGTGAAATACCCTGCCTTTGTTTTCTTCTTCAATGCCGATGACTGATCCACCAAAAATTTTTGTGCTTCCATCCCAAACCTCTATCGTGTCAAGCAACTCGGGTTTATAAATTTTTGTTCCGTAATTTTTAATTTTAAATTCCAGGGTATCAACTTGATTGGTCAAAACTTCTGTTTTGGAAAAAGAAGACCAATCGATTTGGTCGGTTTTATCTATGTTGTTTACCCTGACCAAAATAGCCATAGTATATTAAGTTCGGAGTTGTAATTTAAGGACATTAGCAACGGTGTTAGCTATATCGAGCGCCGCCTCTTCTGAAAGATAAGTCCCGCCGTTGATGTTGATCGTTATCCCGCCCGCTCCCGCGCCCGCGAATCCGCGCGACAAAGGCACCACCGCTTCCGGCCCGGCCTCGCCGATCATGGCTAGAGTCGGCCGACTGACAATTCCGCCAGAGGCCAAGAGTGGGATATTTGGAATTTGTACGGCCTCAATACCAAGCGCTTTACCACCAACTTTTGCAACGCTATTTATTGCATTAATTACTTTATTAATTCCTTCAAGAATCCAATTAATGCTTGATTTTATTGTATTTTTTACAGTTTCCCAAACCATGGATACTGTGTCGCCCAGCCCTTTCCATAAAGTCTCCCATGCCTCAGCAATTGGCTTAGTTTTTTCTTTAAATTCATTTACTATCCACTTCCATGCGGCTTGTATACTATTTTTAATCCCATCCCAGATTGGCATTATAAAATTTTTTATTGCCGTCCATACAGTGTTCCAAATATTTTGGATAGTCGAAATTACCGTGTTAAAAATAATCATAATTTCATTCCAAACATTTTGAAAAAATAATTTTATTCCTTCAAAAACAGCGACAATATCAATTCCCATTGCCTTAAAAATCACAATCACTAAACCAGTAATAAAAGTAATGGCAAAATTAAAAATATTTTTAATAACCTCCCAAATTTCATTGAAAAAACTACCTATGGCATTCCACGCAGTTGTGATGGCTCCAGTTATAGTTCCCCAAATTCCACTTAAAAATCCGGCGATTGCATTCCAAATTTCAACCACTTTAGATTTAATTAATTCCCAATTTTGAACAATCCAAACAATCCCAGCCACGAGTGCTCCAATAATTGCTCCGCCTATGAGCCACGGTGCCAGTGCGATTGCAGCTATTCCAAAAGCGATTGCCACCGAAATAATTGCCGGTACAAGCGCACCAATTATTGCGCCCGCCACAATATAAATCGCAACTTTATGCTCCTGAAAAAATTTTATTACGTTCTCAATTCCGGCGATCCATTGTGGCAAACTATTTTGTACAATGTCTGTTATCATTTCAACTAATTTTTTTCCCCACTCAAGAAGTTTTGCGCCTTGTCCACGGAGAAATTGTTCCCATGCATCTTGTAAATTGCTCCACATCCCACCAAGCGATTTTGATTGTTTTTCCATAAGATTATTAAAGCGACCGCCTTCACCACTTAACGATTTGAGTGCTTGTTCAACGGCAGGAAAACCGATCAAACCATCATGAACCATTTCCTGAATTCTGGAGACTGGTTCTCCCATTTGCTCCGCAAGCATTCCGAGCAATGGCACACCTGCCTCTGTGAATTGTCGGAGTTCCATCCCCGTAAGCTTTGTTGCAGCGCGGACCTGCCCGAATGCAAGGATAAGATTTGGCAATTTATCCATTCCAACACCCGATGCGATGTCGCCGAGGGCTTTTAAGTTCGGCAAAAGCTCTTCTTGCGTAAACCCATAGGCCAACAATTGCTTTGAAGCTGTTTCTAAACCCGTTAAGGTGAATGGTGTCTTGGCTGCAAATGCTACGAGGTCGCTATACAGCTTTTTGGCTTTATCGGCCGACCCAAGCATTGTCTCAAATGCAATTTTTGTCTGCTCCATATTCCCTGCACTTTTAAGGGATAAAATACCAAAAGTACTCAGCGCAGTAGCAACAACACCCAAACCAAGAGCAAACTTTTTACTTGCATCCGTCGCCGGTTTTAAATTTTTTTGAATTTTTTCTAATCCAGCTGAAGCATCATTAAAAGCCTTTTGAGCATTATTTACTGCGTTTATTACGATGGATAGGGTTGTCTCAGCCATATTGACAGATTATTTTGGTATGATATTCTCTAGATACCTAACTAATTTTGATAAACCTATGAAAAAAATCTTAATTATTTTATTGGCTTTAATTAGTGTTGGATTAATTTCGGGCTGTTCTAATGGCATCAAAACGGTAAATGATTTGAAAAAAGAATTATCTCCGATTAAGGCAGAATATGAGAAATGCATTGCCGAGGTTCAGGCTTATCAGGATAAATTTGATAAAGAATTCAATGATTGTGCAAAAATGCCTGATGGAATTGATTGTATTGGAGGAGAATGTGGTAGATTATTTTTAGAGAATAATTATAAATATCCGTTAGAATGTAATGTTTGTAATGACACCAAGAGATATAATGATGGAGTGAACAAGAATAATGAGTGTCTTGAAAAAGTGCAGAGAGATCCAAATCAATTAACTGTTTTGGATTGCACAAAATTATTAACTCAATAATTTTTTTTATTCATCTCTTGCTCTCTTTCCGCTTCACAATTCCATTTTATTCTCAAAGTATCAATGAACCATTTTGGCTGCTCTAAATATTCCTCATAAGTCCATTTCATCCGGTCACAAACCATGATGATTGACATTTCTTTTTCAACTTCCGCCTCCCCCACCTTCAATAAATACCGGTAGGATTCTTCTATGCGGTTTTTTTTTCCTCATCCAGTCCCTCAATAACTTTGTTCGCCTCGGTGACGATGAATTTGTAATCCTTCACTTTCAGGGCCAAGATTTCTTCCAAAATATTTTCTGTCTTTCCGTCTATAGAAACCACAACCAATTCCAAAGTTTTGTTTGTCTGCTCGGTAAGAAAAGAAGTGTTTAATTTAAAATTCGGATTTTCCCGCGCTCCCTGAATGTCAAAATTTTTGTAAATTAAATTTTCAATTTGCTGGATCTCTTTACCGTTGACCCATTCTTTCAAAACAACTTCGTGGCCGGCCGGAGTGGTGATTGTCTTAGTTTCTCTGTCTGCCATAAATTTATTTTAATTATTAATTTAAATCCGTATGCCAATTTTTAAGGAGTATCTCATCATGATTGGTTGGGCGCTCGCGGGCGGAATTTCTATGGCGATTATTCTGCCGGTTGTCCTTAAAATCTTTTCTGTTATTAATCCGATCGATGAGTGGGAAGAGATTAAAAAGGGCAATTTGGGCGTGGCGCTCATCATGGTTTCCGTGATTCTCGCCGTGGCCATAGTCATTGGCTTCGCCATTTCATAAATCTATGAAAAATCTAATTATCTTTTTTACAATCATTTCCTTGATGATTCCATCTGTTGTTTCTGCTCACCCGGGCCGAACCGACAAAAATGGATGTCACGTCTGCCGCACGAATTGCTCTGAGTGGGGTTTGTCTGATTCTGAATATCATTGCCATGCGACTAAAGTCAAAACTGAAACAAAACATTACGCAAAGCGATCAGCTAAATAACTTTCAAGGAACCGTCGCCCCGCTCCGCAAAAGAGCGGGGCTTTTGTTTTATTAGTAGGCCGTCTGTAAATTTGTGAGCACAATGGAGAGCAACTGCGAATCAGTCATGGAATAAAACGCTTTAAATTTCAGGGTCTGGGTAATGATGCTCTTGTTGTCCATTTTTCTCGCCACTTCTTGAAACTTAACCTTGGCTAGGTCAATCTTTAATTCCGGATTTGAAGTAGCGCCGATTGTGACATCAGTGTTGATCATGTCCAACCTCATGGCCTTTGCCGTGTCGCCGGTCAAGGCTGTGATGAAAGTCGCGTCGTCGTAAGTTAATTCAACGGAACCATCAACTGAAAATTCTGTGTTATTAAAATCAGCCGGTTCAACACTTCCCAAGACAACATCATCTTCAAGTTTCGGGCTGAATTTGAGGGTTATTTTTTTAATGCTGATGGCACTCGCCGCGGTGAGTCCGGCAAGATTAGTCGCGATTTTAAATACCGCGTGCTGCGCCAAAAAATTATTCTCGGCCGTATAGCTCGGTGTCAAGGTTGCTGTCGCGCCCTTTTTGGATCTCACTCCGATTTTAAACGTGGCAAACTTGCCGGTCTCTAAGTTTATTTCCAACGATTCAACCATCCCAAGCGGGTATTTGTAATCCTGAACGTTCGGATCATCCAAAAACATCGTCAGAGCCTGATGTTGCGCTGTTTGAGCGAAAGCGTATGTGTGATTGTAAGCCGTAGTTTCTTTTACGACCGACGTGACCGTACCCAAAAGAGAAAGCAATAACAGTCCGAATGATTTGTCTCCGATGTTGCATTCAAAATCTCCGCCCGCAAATTTTTTAACAATTTTTGCGTCAACCGAATCCTCAATCACGGCGATTGATGATTCATCAACCACTTGCTCAATCTTCTCGTCATAAGATTTAGACAAAAGTGGAAGGTAGAAAGTGGCAGCGGTCTCGGCCGTGCCGCGCACCGCCTCTTTTGCGATGCCCAAACTTATTCTGCGCCCTAAAATTTTTCCCATATAAAATTAAATTATTTATTAGATAACTCCTTGGCTTTTTTCTCGGCTTCCTCCCGGGAGGCTGCTCGAACCGTCACTCCGTAATCCGGGAAAAAATATTCTTCCCCTTCCTCGACCGGCGCGGTTTTATTTTCTTCTCCATCAATCATTTTGTTTTTTGCTGCTTTGATCATAAATTTAGATATTAAATTTTAATTACACTACTTTTGTTTTGTGACATTTTAGAGTAATGGTCGCTACCGCCATCTTTCCGCCCCGGCGACTAAAATTTGAAAAACCGGCAAAGGCCGCCTCTACTCCCGCGTCCGCTACGCCGCCAAGAGTAAAATCTGAATCAAAAGCATTGATTATGGTGTCTACCGTACTTCTAAGTAAACTGTGAGCACTGCTCAATCCTTGATTTTCTGCTTCCACAAAAATAAATATTTCGTAAGCAAATACACTAATATTTTCTTTATTGGTAAAATAATCAGCTTCATTTTGCGATTCAAGAAGTTGCGCCACCGGATAGCTCCCAAATTCCGCACCCAGAGGATCTATTTTGCAGTCATAAACTTCTTTCAAAGTCGCCGGAACTAGTCCGGTTAATTTGTCTAAAACTTTAGTGAAAGTTGCTACTAAAGACATAAATTTATTTTGTTTAACCGGCGACCTCTTCAACAATTTTATCCAAGGCCAATGAAAAATGTTTTTGAATTGCCGGGCTGGCTTTTTCCGCGATCCTGTTCATGAATCGGTTTGGCTTTATTCCCCGGCGCGTACCCTCGTGGACGAAGATGGCATAGTTCACGGTAGGCCCTATTTTGCCCCATAATCTGCCCAACCTGATGCCTTCACCAAAGCTTTGGGCTAATCTGCCAGTCCGCCAGGGCAACACCCCTCTTGTCGCATTTTTTTGAATTTCAGCGATGCTTGCCTCAATCGCTCTCTGAAGCCACCTCTCGGCAATCACCGGATATTTTTTTAATGAATCTTGCAATTTATCTAAATTTTTGATTTCCAACTCAATCACATTTTTTAGAATCAAATTTTTTATGGCACTTTACACAGAATGAAATATAATCTTCTAAAACTCTGCGGTATTTATGATCTACGTTTGCCCACTGATAATGTCTTGGGTTGCGGTATTTTTTGTCGTCTCCGCACGCTTCACAATGATCAGCCTTTCCCTTCCATGTTTGTACCCAACGATGTAACGCACGATAGCCAACTAAATCACCTTTCCACAAATAATTTTTTGATCCTTTATGACTATACTTCATTTTTTGTTTAGTTTTTTCTGATAATTTTTTACCTATCAACCATGGTGTGCCTATTTTTTTATGGGTCACACTCATTTTTCTTTTTTGTTCTTCGCTTCTTTTATAAATTCCTTTTGGCATAAATCATACAAAAATTGTTCGCTTGTATCTTTCCAAAACTTCCAGATCCTCTTTTTCCAAACCATCGCGCCACGTCATCGAAGAATCTCCAAGCGATTCCTGCGCCTTGCCAACCGATTCCCGCCTTTTGAATTCCTTGATCACTAATCGCTCAGCCACGTTGGATAAATCAAATGGCAAGGTGTGCTTAGTCGGATCTGTCGGCGCGGTAAAATCAATTTTATATCCGGCGGTATAGCTTACCCTGATATTTCTAAATCCATTCGGCAAAACGCTAAAAAGTTTGATGATCCCTGAGTCGCCGTTCAAATCATAGTCGTCCCTCAAAAAAGCGGTCCAGTATGGCGTGGACGGAACTCCGGCCATGTATGAAAATGCCGTTAAGCTTCCAATCACCGGACAGTTTTTTAAAATAAGCCACTTTTTTCTGAGGCCATCTAAATTTCCGCCGTCATAAACTTCGTTTGAATACGCCGTCTCTTTAAATCTTCTATCACAAAAATTTTCAATCCAGTCGGTCATCGCGGCTATCAGCCCTTCTAAAACAGTGTCATGGGTAGTAACCGCGGTCGCGATGTTTATGCGACTTTTTACCCTGTCTAAAGTTGTAATTGCGTGGGCAATGGTTGCCATAATTTAATTGCTCATTTCTCCTCCCTCCTCTGCTTAAGTTTATTTTGGTACTTTATTTCCCAAACTTCACTAAAAGCGGAAGTGGAAGGAGTAATCAGAAATCAAACTGATATTCTAGGCACCGGTCGCGCTGTTGCCAACCGGATTTTTGTAAGCGCGGCCCAAAAGAGCCGTGCCTGAGATCAACGCTTTCGGCGTTGTGCCGCCGGTCATGGCCGGGGTGATAAGAAGTTTCAGATAACGAAGACGGCTTGTTCCCAAACCTTCAACGCGAATCTGAGCGGTCTTATTATCGGCGACAATTTGAGTGATCGCCGCACCTGAAACATCGACGTAGGAACCGCCGGACGTGGCGCATTCCTGCACCTTGCCGTCAACGGTGTAGCTAGTCGGTGTCCCGGTAGCCGCGCCGTTATGAACTACGAACATTGCCGAGTTATACCCGAGGGTATCAATGGCAATGGCTGTAGCCGCGGCATCCGCCGCGACCGGCCGCACCGCGGCCAATGCTCTTACTCCATCGTATACGCTGCGCATAAAAGTAATTTTTTATTTCTTATTTTTTCCTTTTTTCTTCTGAGCCGGACGGCTCGCCTCGTCCTCGACCTTTTCTTCGTCCGTTGTCACGGATTCGGACTCCGGCGCTCCCTCTTTGGAAGCAGAAGGTTTGTCTATTTCGTCCTCGACCGGCGCCAAAAATTCCGCGCCGATATTCTTCGCTTCTTCCTCCGGCATTTCTACAATCTCGCCCTTTTCTCTCCTGCCGCTCCATGCGATTGGTTTTAGCACTTTATATTTCATAAATAATCCTCACTCCGCGTCCCCCGGGCCGAGTGAACGACCCGAGGGACGGAAAAACTTAATTATCCTTTCTTAGGTCTAGCTGGCAGCAGTCTTAGCCACTTCGAACGCGGCTGGAAGCGCCGTCACCAAAGCATGGCGATGATTCATCACCAAAGCACGCTGGTAAGAACGAGCAATTTCTTTGCCGCCGAATGAACCTGACTTGTGTTCTTCCATTTCCATTTCACCCTTGTCGCCGTAAGCCATCGCCTTGAAGTTGCCAAACACCAAGAACTTAGTGGAGACGGCAGTGGCAGAAAGCAACGGCAAATGTCTGCAAGTGAAGACCGGGAAACCAAGAATCTCGCCGGCCGGTTTCACTCCGCCACCGGTCGGATTGTATTTCAAGATTGCGTCAGTCGGCGCACCGGCGTGATCCAGGAGATATTTACCTACTCCATCTTTTTGCACGCGGAGACTTGCCCAAACGGTGCGGTTCATGTAGAACGCGGCTCCATCAAGTACTGATTCCTCAATATCACCAATCATGGCAGAAGAATCTTCAACCACGTTAAACTCTGCGAACGTATCTTTGCCGCTGGCAAGAGTTTTCACGGCCACGTCGTCGTTGTAGAGCAAACCGACGAATGGATTGCCGGTCCCGACGAAGGCCTGCTTATCAACCATGTTGGCCAGGGATTCAGCAGCCAAGGCAAGGAGCCAATCGGCCAAGTTAACACTGGCTTCAGCCAAGAGAACTTTGTTAACCGCGAAAACTAACTGCCAAGTTTTGGTGATTAATTTGGCTGTACCAAAACTAAGAGCGGTAACCACGCCCTCAGCGTCCACGCCAAGATATTCACCCTCGAGGAACGAACCAGTGTAGTTGGGAATTTCCAACTCATCCCCTTTCATCTCCCATTTTGCGGCCTGAGACAGTACTAAACCGACTGAAGCGGCAATGCGCACGATGGCATTCGCAACTTCTTTCGGCATTAAATAACCGCCGCGGCTGTCTTGTTCCGGAATAAGAGCCTCATTGGCTTTAGTGCGGCCAAGAGCAATGGCTTTAACACTTTCAACAAATTTCTTTTTTTGCTCTTCATCCAATCCGGATCTGTCATGACCAAAGAGCGCCCGCTCAACGCGCATTTTTTCCACAATACTCTTGGTCTCCTGGGCCACGAGAGGTCCGACGACGGACTTGAGTTTTTCTTCCATGGATGCGTCAACCACAGTCTTGAATTTGGATTCAATCTCGGCGAGCATCTTTTCCATCTGTTCTTTTTCTAACATAATATTTTATGATTAATTATTTAAACTATTTTTTTATTTTTAATTTTGTTTTGCCGAGAGCATCGCTCACGGCTGTACTGACTGAACGCAAAACCTGTTTTACGAAGAAATATTGATTTAATATTTCCTCAGAGTCAGATCCTGCGTCGCTCGACCTTTTATTCGGGTCATCCGATTTCACGGATTTACCCTCGTCACCCTGGGGCTCGGTTGCGGTAAGCAACTCCTTCAAGGCGGCGATAGATTGTTCCATTGTTGATACGCTGGACGAAATCAAAGTGCGATTTTTTTCCGATAACACCTTGCCCGATTTTTCTTTCAAAACATCAATTCCTCTCTTGATCAAAATATCTTCAATCGTTTTCTCCGCGATAGTTTTAACTCGTTCGGCCACGGCGCTCGCCTGCACCGCGTCGGCCGGCACCAGAGCGGCCAGGAGTTGGATAACTTCTTTCAGCAACGGCCCAAACTGCATTGGCTCCGTTTTCTCATCAAGATAGACATCCCAGAAAGCGTATAAAATATTATCCATCGCCCTTAAGTTGTCGCATTTTATTTTTCGTTTTGCTTCTTCATCTAGTTGATCGGATACTTCACCCTTAGCCTCCGCTGGCTTTTCGGTTTTAACAGCCTTTTTTGCCATGCAGACTAATTTTCCGTCGCCGTCCGCTTGCATTTCACCTTCCGTGCCATCTTCCATCGTACAGATGTCACCTTCTTTTGGCTCTTCCTTTTCTTCAACAACCGTAAAACCCTTAGAGCGTAAATCATCCTCATTTAAACCCATATCTAGTAACCATTTTTTACGCGTAGCCTTCCCATTACACGGAACCACGCAACCCGCCCATTCAAGAAGTTCCCATTTTGCGATTATTTTAGAATTTGATGGATCAAACTCTTTCACAATAAATCCCACTGAAGCCGCGTTGAGAAATCCTCCATCCCATAACTTCCGTGCCAGTTGCCCTTCTTCCGTGGGTGCCCACTTACCATCGGCAAGGGTAGCCTTAATACCTTCCACTTCTCCCGAGTAGAGTCGGGTTGTTAAGCCAATTATATTTTCAATTCCGTCGTATTTATGACCGTTAGTCACGACCGGATTTAACATATAGAAAGAAGAATCCATCCCATTTTGCAAAACCTTTTCACCCTGACGATCATCATGTTCCGTAGAAATAACCATCCCCTGAAAGTTTCCACTTTCATTTGAATCTTTAATTTTTTCTAAAGCTTCTTTTGTTTTTTCCGACTGCAAAAATCCGAGCAATTTTGCTTTGAGTTCCTCTGTAAAAATTTTGTGAGTTTTCATATTTTATAAATTAAAAATTATTGTTTAAAAAGCAGAACACTTAATCCAACCACGAGTGATGACAACAGAGTCAAAATTATTGCCACTGCCCAGCTAGGCTTAGAATTACTCTTCGTCGATAGATCCTCAATCTTGTCAAAAATTTTAGAAATGTTTGCGTTGATGTGGAAGAGATGATTAGTTTTAATTTCAGAAATATCCTCTTTTACTCCCTTAACTTCAACTTCAACACCTTTTATGCGCTCGCAAAGTTGTAAATTTTCGTCTGGCATTTTTATTTAATTATTTTTTAATTCCAATTCGCCCTCAATCGTTTTATCCCAATCAATCGCGCCGTCGCTTTTCTTTTCAATCGGTTTGTTAAATCCAAGCGCCAGAGTTTCAAGAGCGCTCTCGTTTATGGCCGGCATCCAAAAGCCAACAGATGGGGAATTCTTGTCTTTTATAATTTTTACAAAAGTATTCATAGCGTCTTTCCAATTTTCGGGTAAGTCGCGAAAGGACTTACACCAGCCGATTGGATAATTTTTATTTAATATTTTAAATTCTTTTCCAATCGTATCTCGAACATAGTATCTTCCGTCCGCGTCAATGAAATAAAGAACCACGGCGTGATAATAGTCAATCTTTGTCGGATTTTGAACCTCGCCGTCCCGTTCCCAGTTTGCGTCCGTCTCTCCGACCGCGATTTGAAGCGGCGAATGATCAAGCGCGTCTATCATCGCGGCCTTGCTTAATACCCAAGAGTGCGACCCGCCAAAATATCTTTCACCGGCCCGAGGCAACTTGTTAATCGCTTCCCAGGCGTTCCAGCCGTCGGCTATCATCTTTGCTGTTAAAGGAGTATCTTCTTCTTTGTCCACGCCGTTCTTACGAAAACAATCAGAGACGGCATCAAGAGTATTGCCTCTTTTACTCGTTCCGCTTTCAACCGCGAGCCGTCTATCTGAAAAATCAAGCGTCTTTCCGGCTTTTCTCGCCACCGCTTCGGCGCAGTCCAGGCGGCTGAACGCTACACAAAAAGGCAACCACCACTGCCGCTCGCGATCCGGCAAATATTTTAACCAGTCAAAGGACTCTGTTTTCACACCTGCGCCAAAAATCATTTCATAAATGGCGTTTCCCTTTTTGATTCTTTCCGGTATGTAAGTATTAAAGTGGATCATAAATAGTTTTTAATTCTTGAGCATACCCACGGCCTCCACCCCTGATCCGCCCAGAGCATATAGGCGAATTCAACATTATTACGCCAATTCTGAAGCCATAAAATCTTTTCCGCTCTGTCTTCCCCTGGTATTTGCGCCCAGTGAGCCGCGAGGTTTATTTGAAACAACCCAACATCATTTGTCCGCGAGATAATTGCTGTTTTCCAGCCACTCTCACAATTCACTATTTCAAACGCCCTCTCTGTTTCATCACCCCACAAACTTCGGATATAATCTTTGATTTCGGAATTCCCATTCGCCAACACTATCTGCTCCCTCCCTGTTTCGTTTTTCTGTGGCTCGGCTGTAATTTCAACCTTCAATTCCCTGTGAGCAACGCCGCCTTTGTGTATCCAGTCCTTGTCAAAAGTTTCGTAATTCTTCCAGGCAAACCCCTGAATAAAAATCCCGACTAAAAAACGACACTAACGATTAACCATTTAATTTTGTTCATAAGTTTTCTTTTAAGAATTAAAGGAATGGCGGCAGAGTTTGCTCATTCCTTCGGCGGTGCGAGCGAGAGCAACTTCTTCGGATTTCTTGAAAGCCGAAAAAGTTTGCGACACGGCTGACACCAGTAGTAATTGAGAGGATCATCTTCCAGTAGTATTTCCGTGAGATTCCGGTCGCAATGCGGACACCGCAAGTTTGATCGAACCCAGTAGCGGATATTCATCGCCTTGCCTTCTTTCCGTCACCTCCCTTGCAGTCTTCGCAATAAGTCCACACCCTCGTCGCCGTTTCGTGCATAGAACACGACGCTTGCGCCGAGGGCGGGCAAGTAGCACAGCGGCTCATCTGCTCGCCCCACTTGCACGAATGGACACACTTGCACTGCGGACACTTGAACACCTCATAGACCATCATTTCCGTCCTCTCTTTCTATCTGCCGCCTTTGGTTGTTATTGTAAAAGTTCGCCAATCGCTGTCTTCTGTTCGGCCTTATCCATCAACCCAGCTTTTAAAGTTTCGTATTCCGTAGCGGTCAACGCTTCTTCGCCGTCCAGTTTTACATCTTTTGTTTCCACTTTAGAGGGGTCGGACAATCGTTCGTTAATTTTCACGATGATATTATCTGCTGTGGTATTTTCCAGTGTGATCGTCCCACCCGCTTTTTCAATTTCGTAATTCCATATTTTGTGTAGTGTTTCCTGCTCTTCAAAAGATAACGGCTCAGGCCTCGTTCCTTCGTTCCAAGTAAAAACCCCGCCGACCATAGTGCCGAGCAGTGCTAAGCCAAGAGCGATTTGTTTTGCTTTATTTTCCATACTATTTATTTTCAATCGGCTGATTAGTCATCGAGCGCAAGATAATTGAAAGAACGCCACTCGCTCCAAAAAGAAATTCTGAAAGTTCTTGCTCGCCGGTCATAAAAAGCCCGAAGCCGGTGACGACCGCGACAATGCCAGCCCAGACAGTTTTTGATTTAAGAAGTTTTTTGATGTAGTCCATACTTTTTTAAATTAATTATTATTTACCCAGTTTGTATTTATTTTGCCCAGATTACTCTTGCGGTTGCGTAGGTTGCGCTTGCGGCGCCTGGCCAAAATCAGGATATTTACTGGCCAAGAAACTGACAATATAATTTGTGGCTGAAACATTTTGAATTGTGAGCGTCCGCAATCCTATAAAAAAGTAAATTCCAAAACCCAAAATTGCGGCCATAATGCCCAACGAAAATCCAACGAGAATTGATTTTTTTGATGAGTCCATTTTTTTGAAAGTTAAGATTTAATTGACACTTCTTGTTATTTCATAGCAATTATGATATGATTAAATAATTAATAATTATTTAATTTTATGAAACATTGCTCAATCAAGAATTGCCACAACACGACGAGAATTATCAAAGATTTTTGTCTAATGCATTACACTCGTTGGAGAAGATATGGTGATCCAATAAAACTTCTTCATCATAAAGTTCCAGATAAAGAATGTAAATTTTGCCATATTACTTTTCATTCTGAACAACGAAAAACACAATTTTGCTCTATGTCTTGTCTCCGTAAATTCCACTCTATACCCAAAAAATGTATTATAGAAAATTGCAATAATATTTCTGATACTTATAAGGGTGGCTCTCATGGATTTTGTGCAATGCATTATCATAGATTTTTACGACACGGTGATCCCCTAAAATTAATTAATGATGGAAGTGGATTTCTTGTGAAAGGATATAAGGTTTTTTCTATTAAAGGAAAACGGGTCAGCGAACATCGGCTTATCATGGAAAAACATCTAAAAAGAAAACTCATTACTTCGGAAATTGTCCACCATAATAATGGAAATAAACTTGATAATCGGCTTGAAAATCTACAATTAATGTCTCGCGCCGAACATCGCAAATTCCATAATCCAAGATTGAAACATTAATTAATCGCTCTAGAAACTTCAAACCATTTATTTCCGTCAAAAACAATCGTCATCGTGTCGTTCGCCGTGGAAGTAAACGCCGCACTTAAATTGACTGTGTTCGCGGTGGCCGCGTCCGTATCAGTAATTGTTACCAAAGCGTCAACAAATTTCATCGTGAGCCGTTGTCCGACCACGCCCGCCGTAATTGTCGCCACGGTATTTCCGCCAGCATCGCCGGTAACGGTCATTACATTGCCTTGCGCCGCAAAAGTAGTAGCGGCGTTCGCGATAGTCGCCGCGCCGAGAACCGAGCCGAAAGCGCCGTCTTTGTCTATAAAGGCCTTTTCCGTCGTGTTGTTTACGACAGATAACAGTTTTCCGCCTGCCGTTGTCTGGGATACATAAGAACCGAGAGTAACCCCAACAGCACTTGCTCCATCCGCAACTTGACCCTTCATTGTAATGGTCGCCGCACCAAATGAATAAAAGGTACTATTCCAGAAAGCAGTTTGGTCTAATGAAGCTCTTGCAACTCCGTTTGTAGTAAATCCAATCTGGTCAGCGCCATACGAATAGATACCAGTATTCGGGTCAGCAACAAACGAGTAAGCAGGCAATAAAGCAGTCCCTGCACCGGCATTGAAAGAACCGAGATAATCTACATAAGCTTTTTCAGTTGTTCTGTTATCAGAGTAAAAACTTACAATCTTAGCTCCAGCCGTGCTTAGTGCGTTTATATTTCCAATTTGTACTCCGATAGCAGAAGCACCATTGCTTATGTTTCCAGCGAAATAAGCCGCAGTATTTGAAGTTAAGGCAATCATCGCCCCACCGCCTAAATACATATTGCCGTCTTTATCAATGTACGCTTTTTCGGTTACAAATCCATCATTATAAAATCCAACTATTTTTGCTCCGACGGTTGTCAATGCCGTATTGCTTCCAATTTTTGTTGCATAAGCCGTAGCTCCGTCGGCGTTCATGCCCAAAATGGACACGTGAGCTGCCGCCGTATTCATAAATTGTGTCGCTCGTACTCCTGATCCGGTAAAACTGCCAACGATTGTTCCGTTTATAACAACGCCCATAGTATCGGCACTATAATAAAATCCGGTATCAGGATTGGCCGTAAAAGTTATGGAAGGTGCGGCGGCGGTGCCGGCACTTGCCTTAATCACGCCCCCCACTGATAAGTCGCCGGAGACAGTGGAAGAGATTGTAAGCGTGCCCGCGGTGAGCGCCGTGAAGTAGCCGTTGGCAAGAGGTGTGCCGGAAGAACCGAGAGTCCAGGAGGAGTTTGTCGGGTTTATGGCGTTGCCTACTCTCTTAAAGAAATTTGGCACGCTGATACCTCCGCCCATCTGCGCGGCCGTAATGAGTGGAATTATTAAAATAGCCACGGCTAAAATGCCAATGGATATTCTTTTAAACCACTTTGAATTGAAAAGTTTTTGCATAGCTTATAAAATTATTTTTAAAATTTTATTGATCCTGCCAAACCTCAATCTCAATCACCGCGCCGGCCGTCGGGCTCTGCATATAGAGAGTAACCCCGCTCAAATAAACTCCCTCAAGATATTTAGAACTCCCGGCCCGAATGGTAATAAATTTTGTACCTGATTCCCCTGAAACATAAGCCAGTTTCAAATCAGCCCCGCCTGATCGTTCACTAATTAAAACTTTTCTCGTGTCAGTCGGCAGCGCTTGGGAATACTCCGTGTCCGCGAGCGTCAATGTTTTGTTGTAAAGTGTGCTTTTTTGGTACATAAATTTTTAAATTAATTATTCAATTGAAATTTCCTCGGGACGAATGTAACAGCGGCAGTTGGCGTGCAACGGCGGATTTTCAATATCAACATAATCAACATTCAATTTCCCACCATCCGCGCCGGTGATTTCCTCTCCCCTGTCAAACCATTTTTCCTCTACGCCGACCGTCTTGTCGTGCATCGGCCCGCAGAATTCACAAACTTGCTCATCCTCGGCCGTGTACCATTTCAAGGTTTTAACCACACCGGATTGTTTCCACGCCTCGCGCGTGGCCGCGTTCCCGGTCCTGAATGTTTCCGTTTGCGCTACTCTCGCCGCCCGGTATTCATCGCTGAATTCGTAGATCGTTGAGACTCTGTCTTTTAGCTGATCCAGCCCCTCACCGGCATCCAGCCCCTCACTCAATTTTGTTTTAAGCAAATCAAGCGTCGTTTCGTTATAGCTTTCGGCCAAGAGATTAATTGCCGCATTTAATTTTTCTTTGACCTTTTGAGAAGTGAAATCAAAGGCCTGATCCGCGCCGATTAAAGCCAGCGCCGCTTCGCCTTCTTTTCCAAATAATTCAAACAAAACTGGCGTGGCAAGTTTAATGAACGCTCCAATCTCATCTTTCACGTTCAATAAATCTTTTGGATTAATCGCCTTTACTCCTTTAACCAATCCGGACAAGGCGGCCAACACTTTTTCTTTTTGTTTTTCGTTGTATTTTTTAATCTCTTCCCTGAGCGCTTTTTCATAAGGCGTCACTCTTCCAATAAATAATTTCCAGGCCGCACCCCACAGATCATCATTTTTTAAATCTTCATTCTTAAAAGATTTTTTCTCCACCACCGCCTTGATTTCTGCTGTCACCATCTTGGCCGCGGCCGATGCTACTCCCGATAAAATCTCATCTTTTTTTCTTTGACCCGGCCGTTTTTTTATTTGAATCTTTTTCGGCTGTGCCTTCTCAATCGGTTTGCCAAGTGGCACAAGCGAGAAATTAGTGCTGACCGCGTCGCCGTTTTCAATCGCCGGTAGTCCATCATTTTCTCTAACTTCATTAACACTCTTGTAAGGTTGACCACCCAGAGCCGCTTTATTTTCCTCGAGCTCGAGCTCTCTATTCTCCGGCACCGGGTCTTTGAAAGTTAAATAAATATTTTCGCCATATCGCGGCACCAAAAATTCATTCAAATAATCAACAATCCTCTGCAGGCGCGGTTTGATTGTGCGAAGAGCAAAAACATAATTTGTCACTTCGGCGTTCGCGCGGTTAACATCATCGGTAATTCCGAGCGCTGTGCGCGGCACTCTGAAGCCGGCCAAAATCTTATCGCGATACACCCGGTCCAACTCGGTAAAATCCATGTCCTTGTGCGATTTGCTGATGTCTTTAAGGTCGGTCCCCTTGGGCATGATCGCCACTTTGTGCGCGTTCTCAACGCCTTTGTAGACCGATTCAAATGAAGTACGCAAAATTTCCTGCTGGTCGGCGGTCAGATTATTCTCAGTTGTCAGGGCGAGATCCGGCCGCGCGCCATTCCAAAACCACAAGCGATTCCACTTTGTCGCAAAATTTTCAACATCAACCCATTCAGCAATCGCCTCAACCGTTCCCAGCCCCTCGGCTAAATTGTTTGGATTTGGCAACCGAAAATGTAAAATTTTAAAAGGATCATACTCCGCGCCCTGCTGATCCGGTTCCTTGTACGCGTATTTTTCAATCAGAACCGGCCACTTGCCTTTTTTAATTTTTAAATATTTTGGGTTCAGAGGATAAAAAGCGGTCGGCAGATCTCCCGGCTTATTTACTCCTTCCATAAACCAATATGCATTACCGGCCAAATCCCAGTGCATTGACAATAACTCAAAGAGTTCGTTTTTTGTCATGAAGTTGTTGGCCTTATAAATAACATCCAGCAACTCGTGTTCAAAAATTTCTTCTTCCGTGCCATCTTTTTTAATCGAGATGAGCCGCAATTCAATTTTCCCAACCTCTTCGGCAATCGCGCGCATGCAGGTATAAACCCAGTTCCTTCCTGAATCCATCAACACGTCTTTACTGATGCCGCCGCCGGAGAGCCACCCTGTCATCCCGGCGATCAAGGCCGATGGCGTGGTAAAAGATTTCCTAACCAAGCCGATGGTATCTAAAAATTTATCTAAAAGTTTCATATAAACAAAAAAGGCTCGCAACCGAACCCGATTAAAAATCAGATTAGATTGCGAGCCTATTGGTAATCAACTCAGCCCGAAAAATAAATTGTTAATTTAACTATACAACTTTAAAAAAATCCGCGCAAGAAAACTTATCCACAAATACTCTATCACAAAATTATTACAACTTTATTAAATCAGCGGAATTGTTTTAAGTCCGTCATCAAAATCTTTTTCATTATCAATTTTGATTTGCTGAATCGCGTGGTCAATCCGAACCGGCCGGCCATTTTGAAAAACAACCTTTGCCTCACCAAATTTCAACGCCTCGGCAAACTTGATCAGTCTGTCCCACTCCGCCGGGATCTCCCTCATCACTTTTGTTTTGTTACCTAAAGCCATTTGACTTCACAGTTAGCCATTAATGATTTGCGCATTTGCCACGCGATGGCGCGGGAAAAAACTCTATCATCATGTTTTCCTGATGTATGCGTCGGCCGGTTTTTTTCATCGTAAACCATGTCCAAAAATTCATTTTTCGCCTCAAGATAACATTCGCGCAATTCATCCTTACGAAGCGCCTCCTCAAGTTCAACAAGCATCAAAGGACGACTTGCTGAGGTTGTCTCCCATTCTTCAAAATCAACTCCCAAATCTCTTAACTTCTGGCAATGCGCAACTCCAATACCATTTTTTTCCACTCCCAACTTTACACTATATTTTTTACAAATTTCTGATACTTTAAAATCAAAAATCTCAATTGGCTCATTACTTACAATTTCAAAAACAGTTTTTGCCGGTTTAGTCCAGGGATCAATTAAAGAAAAACAATGTCTGTCTCCATTCTCAATGCCCTCCGCTCCGTCCAATCCTCCAAGATAAAAATGTTTTTCCACCAATGGTTCTTGAGTAGAAATATTGACGGTCCGGAAGACTGGTCTGCCCGATTGTAAAAAACAAGTGACATCATCTTCCGGATATTCCTGCACAAAAAGATCACCCAGATCCCAAACCTTATATCGCCGCCATTTTATTTGACCTATGGTTAAATTATTTTTTAAAACCAAATCATTTTCTTCATCTGTTAATTTAAATTCAGCATCCGGTATTAAAAAGAGCTCTGCGATTTTTGGCGGTAGATTTGCCCTGTCTTCTTCAGTCAAATACTCGGCCGAATATTCCTGATTCAACCACCAAGGATAAAAATGAAATGTGTATGAACTTTCGTGTGCCTTAGCTTTTTGGCATTCATCATAAAACCAATTGCCGCGGCCGAACGGAGTACTTTCAATCCTGATCTTTCCGGAAAGTGGCACTGCCTCTGTTATGCCGGAAATAATATTTGGCGCATTATTCCAAAAAGCAACCTCTGAAAGATGTGCCCGGTGAATTGTGTCGCCGCGGCCAAAAGACCTCTGCCCGGCCGTGCCTATATAAAACGAACTTGGCAGTTTTGGAAAAGTAATCTCCTGCTTTGTTTCATACTTAATTCCCGGTTTAACTTTAAGATTACCAATATAATATTTTACCTTTTCCAAAAGTCTGTGAGTCGCTTCATACTCATGAGAGATTACCACTGCAGAGGTTGGAGCTCGTAAACAATCAATAAAATAATCCGCCAAAATATAACTTGAAAAACCTTCTTGACGAGCCTTAAGAATCAGATCCCTATTTGTTTGTTCCTTTTCGTATTTTGCCTGAACTGCGTTTAGTTTGAATTTTACTTTTTGCTGCTTTTTGTTCTGAATTCTCAGCAGGCCCTCTATTAATTCTTTGTTGGTTCTCATAGTCCTCTTCGTCTTCTTTTAATAAGTCATCAAGAGTTTTTGCCTCACTAATTTCCATTTTGCTTTGTTCGGCCGGTAATCCCATCTCCACTCTTACCATCTTCCAGAAAGTTGCCACGTCAGAACTGTTAATTTCTTTGCCCGGGTTATTTTTAAGTTGTGTGGCAAATCTCAAAACTACGGCTCTAAAAACCTTTAAAATATCAATCCTGCTTTCCCGCGCTACATTCTTAGCTTCATCAAAGAGATTTTTGTTAGCATCATCATCCATCTTTTCCATCTCCTCCTGCCATCTGAATTTAGAAGACCAATTTTTCAGCGTTGTAATACTCCGCGGCCGATTAAGATTCGGTAGTAATTTAGTCCATTCTCGGTACAACCGTTCTAAACTTCTATCTCCACCCAAACCCCAGTACGCCATAAAGGCGGAACCTTGTTTCTGATCCATTTTTTTATTCTTGTCCTCCATATTTTTCTATTAAATCAAAGACCCAACTATCCTCATCCGGTAGGGGTAATTTTAACTGCTCTTCCTCCGGTGAATTTTTCATATCTTTTTCTAATAACATCACAAAACAAAGGCGAACGCTCAATTAAAAAAGCTGTTCGCCCGGTCCGCTCGCACGCGATTAAAGTTGATCCGGAACCACCAAACATATCCAAAACTTTGTCACCAATCCTCGAGCTGTTATAAATCGCGTTCTCAATTAATTTCAGCGGCTTTTGCGTTGGATGTTCATACTTGTTATTCGGATCTCGCGGAATACGCCAAACATCGGTAAGCCGCGCGCCGCCCCTCTTGGCAAAATAATGTTTTGCCTTTTCGTCAAAGCCGTAAACCACCATCTCATAGACTTCACTTTCTGTGTCGCCGGTGGCCTCAAATTTCAGCCCGGCTGCGATTAATTCATGCTGGTACCAGTAATCAGACCATCCCATCCCGCCATGCCCCTTGTCCCAGATAATACATCCCTTTGGCTTCAAATTGTTTTTCTTCAACGCCTGCCAAAAAGATGCCCAGGAACTCCAGCCCGAGCAAACATAATAAGCACCACCACCCTTTAAAAATTTCTTAAAATTTCCAAATACTTTTATACAAAATTCATCAAAGCCCTCGTCCGTGTAATCATCATCTCCATACGCTTCAGACCACTTGTCCCGATTTTTGCCGCTTGATTTATAACCGACGTTGAACGGCGGATCAGTAAAAACCAAATCTATTATATTCTCTCCTATCAATTTTTTCAGATTCAGAATTTCCGTACTATCACCGCAAAGCAATCTATGCCGGCCCAACTCATAAATTTCCCCGGGCTTAGATTCCGGTGTGGTAATTTTTTCCAATTCCTCTACGGCATTAAAATCTTCTTCCTTTGTCTCATGAAAATTTTTCAGCAGCTCGTCTATCTCGGCCGAATTAAAACCGGATAAAAATAAATCAACGTCTGCTTCTTCCAGTTCGGACAAAAGCGCGGCCAGCTTTTCTTCTTCCCACGATCCGGAAATTCTGTTCAGCGCGAGATTCAGCAACTTTTCTTTCTCCGGCGTAAGGCTGACAAAAACAACCGGCACCTCTTCGTAGCCGAGCGTTTTGGCAGCCAGAACTCTCTGGTGGCCGCCGATGATGATGTTCTCCCTCCCCGGATGCTGGTTTACCACTACCGGCTCCACAAAACCAAATTCCTGAATCGATCTAATCAGTTTTTTCATCTCGTCGTCCGGCATTATCCGGGGGTTGTATTCCGACGGGAGGAGTTCCTTGATTTTGATTTGTTTTATTTCCATTTTCTACTTCGTCAATTTTTAAAACTAATCTTATTAATTTAACCCACAAAAATTGCGGCATCCATTTTGGCTTCGGCTTTATCAGCTCCCAAATGGCGCTCGGCAGATGTACCCAGCCGTTCAAAAGTTTTTCCCGAAACTCCCTCTTGTACAGTTGCCGGAGTTTTTTAATTTTGCTTTGACACATAAATAGTCGGATAAATACAAACTTCAAAACCTTCCATTTCACTTTTTATTTTCTCCACGTGAAGACAAACAATTTTTTTGTCATTTTCAAAATATCCTTTTTTGTCCAGAATATCGAGCAGCGGCTTAATTGGATTGTCTACATCCCGGCAATTCGGATTTTTAAAATAAAACTTAATATCCACTCCCACGGTTCCCAGAATCTTCTCCCTGGCCGGCAAAGAGTACAGCAGCTCACGCTCATAATTTTTATACTTTTTTGTTTTAAACCTCCGGCCTTGCCATGCCTCATTAACTGAAAGCGGCCGGATATTATCCATCAAAATTTTAATCATTCTTCGCCTCCTTCCATTTCTGCCAGGCGCGCCAAATCATATTTCTAAAACAAGACTGGTGGTAAGGGCGGGGATTTTCCAAATCGTCGGCAATGATGTAGTGCTTGATCACACCACCCTCTTTTCCGCAGCCATTACATTTTTCCTTCATACTCTAAAATTTTAATTCTTTCCGCCTATTTGTCTCTCAGGGTTTATTCGTGGGTTTATTTTTTAATTTTAATAATCAATTCTCTGCCGTCCTCTAAAATAATATTTCCATCAAATTTTTTGTGTCCGCAACAAGAGGCAATCGTGATGATATTTGCGGCGTTTAGGGCGGCAACAATATCTGCTATACAAAAATCAATGTCTTGGCTTCGTCCTTTAATTGGCATCGGAATTTGACATTTAAACTCTCCAAGCCCACAACACTTTTTTGGTTTATCCATAAATTTAACGTGACATAAACTGCATGGCACAAACCCCGGTCCTTTCCATAAGTGGTATGTTCCAACATCTCACTGTCACAATAATTAAAAATGTTATAATTCCGATACAGAAAATACATATCGCTAGAAGATTTACTAACTCTTTTGTTCTTTCTTTCATAAAATTATTTTTCACCATCAGTTAATAAAAAGCCTTGATTTAGCACTCGGTCATAAAGAGTGCTACCATCCTTTCCGGTCGCGAATGGTAAAAATACTTGAGGCAATTCCACCATCTCCGTTTCATAAAGCGCGAGCTGCGCTAGTACCCAGTCCCTGATATTTCTCCAAGAAACGCGATAAACATAATCCTCATCGTTGCTGCGCTTAACTTGCTGCTCCTCTAACACCGCCTGAAAACGACGCCAGCTGACCGGCAGAGAAAATGCCACCGCCTGTTCTCCAATTTGAAGTTTAAATTTCAATGCCGCGATCCTCCCGGTCCCCTTTTCGTATTCGTAAAGCACGCCGGACGCACCGTGTTTAACTAAAGCGCTCTGTATTTCTTCAATGCTTCGATTGGCCGGGACGGTCGTGGTATAATTTTTAATTGGCATAATATTTTAATTTCTTGCCCGTCTTTTGTTTTCTCAAAGATGATTTATTGACGGACGATGCTTGCCCTTACTCCTTTCTGATAAAAACAGACAAAAAGGTATGATTAAATTTTTGTTATAAAGAACGAAGAAAACCAAGCATTTTTAAAAATTATTTTTCTCTCTCAATTAAAGAAATGAACATTCCATACAAAAATATCCCAAGCATAAATGTCGCCATTCCGTAGCGCTCCAAACCTACATAGATTGATCCAAGTATTAAATTAAGAATTGCCCAAATAAACCATTTCATATTTTTAAATCTCCAAACTCTTTTGAAAATCATCAAGCAGAAGTGATGCAACAAAAGTCACGTCTCGTGTACCCGGCCTTTCCTTGCGAATAGTGGCGAAAGCGTCTTCAAGTGAATAACCCTTTATAATTTGAACTCCCTGACCTTTCGGAAAAACAACCTCTCCTTTTTCACTTGTAATAATGACATAAATTTTGGCTGGCATTGCCTCCGGTTTATTTATATCCATCGGCTCTGCGATTTTAGTGTTTGGCATAAAATTTATTTATTTTTTCTAAATTTACCCGCAAGCGGACAATCGGCGAAGTGTGCGGCCCATTCACAATGACCAACCAAAACAATCGGAATCATTTTGTGATTTTTAGTGCATGCCCACCAAAATTCTGCGCCGCATTTGCATTTTGTTTTACTACTCCAGTTGACAATCACTTTGGCACCGCCTTTGAGCTGTATTTCTTGGCATTTTACTTTGCCAGTTGGGCCGATATAATTTTCATTATTTGATCTCTGCATTTTTTATTTGTTTTTTTATTGAAGACATGAACTTTTAAACACCGCGGACAATACATCCAAAAAATCGGACATATCCATTTCGCATTTCCAATCACTAAATTGTCTATTTTTTCTCTGGCAGCATCAAAAATTTTAGCGGCATTTTTACTCGTGATTGTAATTTCCCCTTTACTTGGCATACCAGCCATAATATTTTTATTTAATGATTAAAGTTTGACCGAATTTAATATCTCATCAACTTTTTTTATAACCGATCTTGTCGCATCAATATCAGCCAAGGCATTGTGAGCATTAAAAATTTCTATTCCAAATATTTTACAAACTGATTCAAGTTTTAAATTCTCGCAATCTATTTTATTAATGCTCTTCAAATATCCGAGAACGGGCAATGGATCTTTAACAACCCCAAAATATGAAAATAAATAATTATTTTTATTTTTAGAAAAAAATTCTTTTAAAAAATCTACATCAAATTTTACGTTATACCCGCAAACAATAAATTTATCGTTTTTATCATATTTATCAATGTATTTGTCAAAAATAGAAATTATTTTATTATAGGCTTCTCCGGGAGAATCAAAATTTTTAAGTTGCTCAGCGGTAATTCCGTGAACAGACATCGCGGACTGATTTATATTTTCGTAACTGAATGGCTGTAATTTAAAATCAAATCTTTCTTTTTCTTCACCATCAATTTCAATTATTCCGGCAAATTGAATTATGTCATTAACCACTGGATTGAGGCCGGTCGTTTCAGTATCAAAATAAATTATTTTCATGGAAAAATTAATTATTTATAAATTATTTCGCATACCATTTTTGTCTAAATTCTTTAAGACAATACCAGTAAACCGATCTGTCATTTTTGTCAGCCCAACCGCGCCGATTCTCTTTAAGTTCAATCCCATTTTCGTCAACGAATACATAACCCTCTTTTACAAGATCGTTTATTCGCGCGCCGATTCGCGCGATGCCACAATGCTCGTTGCCATAAACTTTTTGCATAATTTCCGGCGTAGAATGTGGCAAACCATCTTGCAATAAATTGAGTAGTTTTGCTCTTTGAGTTTTTGCGGCGTCAAAAAATGGAATCTGCATAGTTTGCGGAACCGGCGCAATAACTCTACCGGCCGGCGTGATTCGGTGAGTATAGTCCGCAAGCGAGATCTTGCCGGACTGGTAGAGTTGGAAATTTTCTCTAATTTCCGAGGGGGTCATTTTGTTTATTTTTTATTAAATTCTTCCAAAAAAGAATCAGTACAATCTTTGTCGGCAGCAATTAAATCTCCCGGATCAAAACTTGCCGCCTCTCCAGTGATACATGGCGCACAGCCAACCCATCCAGCTTCGCATGATAAATCCCAACTTGCCGGTGTGTCACAATGACTGCAAAGAACTAAATTTTTATCTTTTCTCAATTCCTGTTCTGTCATAAAATTAAATTAACTTTTTTTTAGTAAGAATTCCCTTGCTCTCCAGTTCGGTCCGCCAATGGTTTAAAATTTTTATTGCGGCGTCATTGCTTCCTTGCTTACTTACTTCCTTACTTACTTGTGTCCCCACCTGACAACCGCCCGACAACCGTTTATCAACCAATGCCTCCCGAGGTGGCGCAGGAAAGGTCGAATCGGCCTTTCTGTCTGCTCTCAAAATTTGATGTATTTTCCAATTTTTTAACTGGATGAAACATTCACCGCCAACCTCGTAAAGAATAAAATTTTTCATCGTTTGGCGCAGTTCTTCTACTCCGTCAAAAACATCATTCAAATCAGGATCGCCAAAAGGAAACAGAATGCCTTTTAAGACAACCGGATTGCCAGTCAATCGTCCCTCATCATCAGCCTGAGTGATACATCCGATCCAAAGCAATTTGCCAACCTGAGAGAGAAGGCCAAACCCTGAGTCCTGCCAAATGTTTGGCGCTAACATTCTTTTTCGCGTAGCCATAAGACAAGCGTTTAGTGGTTAGTTAGACTTCCCCCGTCGAAAGAAATTTATCCGCCTTCTGCTTGTCACTTAGAAGTTCCATTCCAACCTCTTCGCTTATCTGTCCTATTTTTACGGCGTAATCCAAGGCTCTGACTAATTCCTCACTCCCATGCTCCTCGTCCTTAATCGCGCGTCCGATTTCTTTTGATACAGAATTAAGATTTATAGCCGCGACATTCAACATCTTTTTTGCTCCGACAAGTCTTTTAAATTTATTTGTTTTCCATCCAGTCGCGAATTTTCCCATGGGATTTGCCATATTAATTTCCCCCTCCTTGCTGCTGTTCTCTTTGCGCGGCCCGGCTTAAAGGCATTCCGTATTTGCGCATGCTGTAGGCATATTCTTCCTGAGTGATTTTAACACCGGTCATCGCGCAGATTAATTTTTCTTCAGGAATTCCCGGAACATTGGCCGATGTATCTTTTGCGACCGGTGCAACCGGAGGTCTTACTGCCGGTCTGGCAACTGACCCTGCGGGCGGCGCTGCGGCCCGGCTCTCAAAACCCTCTACACCATCCATTTCTTCAGCCGGCGTGGCCTTGAACCCAGCCAGCACTACAACCCAGGCCAGCACGTTGCGCAACGCCTTGGCAGAGGCCCGCGTCTGTGCCATACTTTTTAACTGAAATTCTGGGACCAATTCGTCACTAACTTTATTTCTCTTACCATTTTTATATTCGTATTTTGATCGGGTATTCCATTTTGGTTCATCCCTTAAACAAGATGCTTCGGCCGACGAGATTATTGTTCCGCCAGAATTGTAGACATTTGCCTTGGCTTCAAATCCGTGGATTTTTCCTTCACGCATAATCTCTCTTGTCCAGTCAACGCCAACCGTCATGTTGTAGAACCGCGCGACAGTCTGCCAATCCTCAAACTCAATGTATTGCTCACCATTTAAAACTAATTTTTTTGGTTTTGTTTTGATAATATCCATCAAAACTTTGGCCGCGCGGCCGGCAAATTCAACTTGCTTAGCCGGATCAATCAATTGCGGCGGTAAACTTTCTCCTGCTTTAACAATTTGTGTCGGTTCTCTTTTTTCATTTTCCGGCTTCATGGTATCAGCCATACTTTTCCTTTCTTCACACCTTGGTGTGAGATTAAAGTTTTTATAAATTTTTACTCTTTTGCTTTTAGAAATCTCATTGACTTTGAAATTTCACACGTCGCCTTGCCCGAAATTTCCTCCGCCTTTTTTAGGGCCTTGATGTTTGTTTCTTCTTTTTTCAAGTCCGCGCTATAAGTCCAGGTTCTTCTTTCGGCTACCGAGAAAATTCCGAGATCTGTTTTTATTTGAGTGGCTTTTCTTTTTTCCATTTCTACTAAGCACTCAACCTGAAGTATTTTTTGTTTTTCTTGGAGATCTTTAATTTGTTTGTCCACTTCGGCGTACTGCGTATAAACTGATTTTTGATTTTCCATAATTTAAAATTATTCTTTATTTTGGCACTCGTAGCACCGGACTCTCTCAACCTCTCCATCGTAAAAATCAACCACCCGGCCGCTCACGAATTTTCCGCACTCAACACACTTGTAGCTGAGGTTGGATACCGGGCCGTGATCCGTGCCATTCCGGATACGTGCCGCTTTCAAATCAAGATTGTAATTCACAAATGCTTGATCAAATTTCTGATCCATAGTTTCCTTTCTTCACACCTTGGTGTGAGATTAAGAATTATTATTTTTTGCCCGGCTTGAAGAGCGAGTGTGTAGTTCGTGGTTATCCACAGCGGACAACCTCCCTTCAAGACCGGCAGAACATAACAAAAAACTACACACTTCATAGAGTGTGTAGTTTCGCTAATTTCCGCTATTTTATAGGAAATTTATGCGGTTGTGGCGCGTGGCGCTATCTCTTTTGCCATTGCGGGGCTCGACGCGCTTTTTTCAATCCCGGTTTCTTTCTTTCTTTTACTCTCGGGTCGCGAGTTAAGTATCCTGCTTTGCGCAAATTCTTTTTAAAATTTACATTCAACTGAACGAGAGCTCTGGAAATGCCTAAACGAACCGCCTCAGCCTGGCCGCGAAGACCGCCACTAAAAGATTTTGCTTCAATATCAACTTTATCCGCCTGCCCGACCGATTTCAATGGTCCAGAGACAATCTGTTCCATTTCATCAGTTGGAAAATATTCAGTATATAATTTTCCGTTTACCGTAATTTTCCCCTTACCATTTTTATGAAGCTTCACGGTGGCAATAGCTTGTTTGCGCCGGCCGATAGCATAAATATATCCCGATTTTTTATCTTCGGTTACTTTTTCTTGAACCGCCACCACTTCTTTTTCTTCTTCCATTTTGGGTTTTCCTTCGGCTATCTTCTTCTTGACAACTTTTTTCACGACCGGTTTAACAGCCTTGGTTGTTGTTTTTTTAGGTTTTTTTGTTTCCGCAGTCATACTTTATTTGCTGATTTTTAACCTTTTGATTATATTTTTTCTTGATCTATTTGTAGGTAACATTCCCCATACGGCTTTCCAAATAACTTTTTGCGGGCTCTTCTTGAATAACTGTTCGATTGTCGGCTGCTTCGCCCCGCCCGGAAAAAAAGTATGCCAAAAATATTTTTTATCAGTAAATTTTTTACCGGTAAATTTTACCTTGGTAGCATTAAGGACATTAACAAAATCCCCGCCATCAACATCAAATCTAAAAGTCGTTTTATTTTTTCCACGCAGAAGCATGGCAACGTGCGTCGCCAATCTTCCGAGAGGCACGCCCGCCGCGTCAATTGTATGTATTTGTCTTTTTATTATTGCTTTTGGCATATCCCGTTAAATTTATACTAATTCAATTTGAACAATTTCCGCTCCATCTCCCTGCCGACGACCGACATTTATAATTCTCGTATAACCGCCTTTTCTATCTTTATATCTCGGCCCAATTTCTTCAAGAACTTTTTTAACTGCCGCTTCTTTATACAAATATTTCAATAAATAACGTCTGGCCGCCAAAGTATTCTCTCTACCGCGCGTAATTAATCTTTCCACAATCGGCTTTACGGTTTTTGCCTTAGCCTTAGTAGTTTGCATCTTTTCATACAAAATCAAACTTACCGCCAATCCTCTGAGTAAGGCGGTTCTTGGTCCAACTTTTCTATCTAAAATTTTTCCCTTTTTTCTGTGTCTCATAAATGACTTTTAACTTTACGCTTTGCAGTTTTAACTTTTAGCTTTTTTTTGGTCTTCCTCTTTTTTTCTTCGCCTTATCTTCGGCCGGAGCTTCTTCCTCTTTTTCCTGAACAACTTCCTCTTCCCCTTCCTCGTCCTTAACTTTTTCTGAAATTTCCTCTTTTGAATCTGTTCCGTTTAAAAATAAATTGAAATGATCAATTAAAATCTGGACGCTTTGTTTTAGGGCTTCTTCCGGAGTAATTGTTCCGTCAGTTTCAATATCTAAAATCAAACGATCATAATTTGTTATATCACCAACACGAACATTTTCCACTTTATAACCAATATTCTTAATCGGAGCGAAAATTGAATCAACGGCAATGGCCCCAAGTTCTAATTTTTCTTTTTCCCGCGCTTCCACCGGCAAAAATCCTCTCCCCTGGCTTACAAAAATTTCCATTTCTAAATCAGCATTTTTACTAGTCAAAGTGGCAATATGTAAATCTTTATTTATGATTTCCACGTCAGAAGATTTTAAAATGTCAGCGGCTGTCGCTTCTTTTTCTCCCTTGGCTTTCAAAACCAAACGCACCGGTTCAGTTGAAAAGACTTTTAATCTCAACTGTTTAATATTCAGGAGAACTTCCACCACATCTTCTTTCACGTGCGGAATTGTGGAAAATTCATGCTGGACGCCTTTTATTTTAACGGCTGTCGCCGCCGCTCCCGGTAAGGAAGAAAGTATCACGCGCCGGATGGCATTGCCCAAAGTCGTTCCATAACCGTAATAGCAAGGTTCAACTACAATAGTCGCCTCGTTTTTGTTTTTTCCTTTTTTGATTTCGATTTTGGACGGTAAAATAATTGGTTCCATAAGAATTTGCTAAACTCGTTTAAATTATTAACGAGAATAAAACTCAATAATCATTTTGAGATCAAACTGCGTCTTCACGTCGTCTTTATTTGGCTTTCTTGTAACTTTTCCTTCCATTTTAACAATATCAAGCGCAAGCCATGCCGGCGGTTCATACTTCGCAAGTGTCTGCGATAAATTTTGGAAAACTTTTTTTGGCGTGGCGCTTGTTTTAATAGAAATTACATCACCAATTTTTACCTGGTATGAAGGAATCGTAACTTTTTTCCCATTTACTGCTAAAAGCCCATGGCCGACAAATTGCCTTGCTCCCTGGCGCGATTTGCTGATTCCAAGACGATAAACAGTATTATCAAGGCGCATTTCCAGAAGTTGGAGTAAAAATTCGCTCGTATCCCCGGTTCTCTTTATAGCTTTTTCGAAATAATTTCTGAATTGTCTTTCTAAAATTCCATAAATATGTTTGGCTTTTTGTTTTTCTCGAAGCTGTGTTCCATAGCCAGTCAATCTAATTTTCCCTTTTGGACCGTGCACGCCCGGCGGATAACCTCTGCGGACAATCGCGCATTTAGCCAAATTACAACGATCCCCTTTTAAAAAAAGTTTTTCTCCCTCTCGGCGACATTGCGCACATCTAGCTTTTAAATTTCTTGCCATATTTCAGTTTAAACTCTCCTTGGTTTTGGCGCCCGGCAACCGTTGTGCGGAATCGGGGTCATATCCTTAATTGATAAAACATTTAATCCATTTGCATTTAAGGCGCGAACTGCCGCTTCTCGTCCAGAGCCGACACCCTTCACTAAAACATTCACTTCTTGCAAACCATAATCCGCGGCTTTTTCCGCCGCGTTCTTCACAACAATGCCTGCCGCGTAAGGTGTGGCCTTTTTAGGACCTTTAAAACCACAAAGTCCGGACGAAGACCATGCCAAAACATTTCCATTCGGATCAGTCAAAGTAACTATCGTATTATTGTAAGTAGCCTGAATATAAGCTCGACCACTCGGCACATGCCTTACAACTTTTTTCTTTTTAGCTTTTGCTTTTGGGGCGACTCCGGTTTTCTCTACGGGTTTTTTCTCGCCCTCTGTGGCTGCTTCGGTTTTTACAATTTGTTCTTCTGCCATAAATTATTTTATTTTGACTTTTGAGTTATTTTAGGTTTTTTGTCCCGCAGCTTTTCGTCCACTACCCATTGTTCTTCTGGTATTACCGCGAACAGTTCTGGAATTTGTTTTTGTTCTCTGTCCGCGCGCCGGAAGTCCCCGAGCATGCCGTGTTCCGCGATACGCGCCAATTTCTTTTAATCTTTTAATATTGCTAAAAACATCTCTTTTTAAATCACCTTCAACTTTATAATTCTTTTCAATAAATTCTCTTAATTTATTAACCTCATCGTCGGTCAAGGCGTTAGTTCTTGTGTTGGGATTAATTTTTGTGGCCGCCAAAATTTTATTCGCCTGAGATCGGCCAATACCATATAAATAACCTAATGCGATTTCTATTCTTTTGTTTTGTGGGAGAACTAAACCCGCGATTCTAACTACCATAAATAAATTCTTGTTAAATTAATTTCTATCGACTTGTTGCGTGATAACAGCCCAAGCAAATTTACACGCACCGCGTCGGTCAGCCTTGTCTTTGTTTATGTTTAGCTGTTTTACAAATGACAAAAATCCGCTTGCCGCGTTTTATAACTTTACATGACGGACAAATTTTTTTGACTGAAGCTCTGACTTTCATAATTTTTTAAAATCTATAAACCACTCTCCCCTTAGTCAAATCATACGGCGTCATTTCCACTTTAACTTTATCACCGGGAAGCAATCTAATTTTATTTAAACGCATCTTGCCGGAGAGATGGCCCAAAATAACATGGCCGTCCTCCAGTTTGATTTTAAAAGTAGCTGCCGGCAAAAGTTCTTCTACCGTGCCAGTTACTTCAATAAAATCTTTACTTGTGTCTTGCACCATAAGGTGAACTTTCTTAATTTTCTCTTTGATAACTAAAATAAAAACCGCAGAACCCGGAATCTCCTCCGAGTCCCCAGTCCTAAAATTTTGATTTCGTTATTACTGGAATTATTATATTATTCCCCTTAAAAGGTGTCAAGTAATATTATACAGAATACTCGTATTTCTGTCAAATAAAAGCTCCTATTGTTCCAAAACCGCTTTAATTCGACGAATTCCGGCACTTGAAGCCTCTTCCCTTATAATCTTAAAATGACCTAATTCTCCGGTATTATCCACATGCGGACCGCCACAAATTTCTTTACTGAAAGCTTGCCCTCGACCTGATCGGGGGTCGCCGATTGTATAAACTTTAACTTTATCGCCGTATTTATGTTCAAAAACTCCGGTCGCGCCCGCTGCCTTTGCTTCGTCAACTGTCATCTCTTCCATTTGCACCTGTGTTTTTTTGCTGATTTCATTATTAACTATATCTTCCACTTTTTTTATTTCTTCCGGCGTTACCTTTTGTGGATGAAAAAAATCAAAGCGCAATCGCTCGGCAGTGATGTTACTTCCCTTTTGCTGAACATGATCGCCCAAAACTTGCCGCAGAGCCGCGAGCATCAAATGTGCCGCGGTGTGCAGTCGAGTCGTCTCCACGCCGGCATCTGCCAAACCACCTTTAAATTGTCCAGCCGAAGCAGTTCGCGAAAGTTCTTGGTGCTTTTTAAAAGCCTCATTAAATTCCTTCTTAAACTTCTTTTTAAAACTATCGAATCCCCTTATTAGGGCTTCATTTTTTTCTTTTTCAACCTGGATTTTTTTTGAATCCCAACCAGCCTCAACCAGCAATTCATTATCAACGCTATAAAAATAATGATATTTTAATTCATCTAAAATTATTTCTTCCGTTAGTCCGTAACTTTGATATAAATCAAAACCTTCCTTCCCTGAAATATTATAACCTAATTTATGGAGTTCTCTTAACCCCCTCTCTAACGTTTTATTAAATTTATCTTCTTCTTCGATTAAATTATCAACTATAAATTTTTCATTCCTCCGCAATTCTTCATAAACTTTCTCATAATTTTGGATAACAATCTTCGCAAAAATTGAAATATTCCAGTTACCTTTATCCATTACCAGCCAACCATTTCTAATAGCTCTCCTAATTAATTTTCTTACAACATAACCTCTCCCTGTTTTAGAAGGGGTAATTCCTTTATCATCGCCCAAGATCATCACTGCCGCTTTAACATGATCAGCGATAATTCTCATTTCCCGTTGACAGTCAATATACTTTTTACCAGAGATTTCCTCAATTTTTTTAATAAGATCTGAGAAAAATTCTGTTTCATAAACACTTTTATAACCATTCAAAACTCCGATCGTCCGCTCAAGGCCCATGCCAGTGTCAATGTTTTTTTGTTCAGATTTTACATATTCATAAAAATCCTCTGGTATTGGTTCTCCCTGGACTAATAATTTATCATGCTCATCCATTTTATTCGGTTTAATTCTCTTGGTAAATTCCATGAAAACATCATTCCAGATTTCCACCCAATTTTTATTTTGAGGATCAAATTTTTTTGGCGCCTCGCCTTCCCCCGCCCAAAAAAACATCTCCGTGTCTGGTCCGCATGGTCCGACTGTGCCGGCTGGTCCCCACCAGTTATCCTCTTTTGGCAGTCGGGCAATTCTTTCTTCACTCACATCCAACTCACGCCAAATTTTATATGCCTCTTCGTCAAACGGCGCGTCAGCGTCTCCGGCAAAAACTGAAACTGCTAAATTCCTCGGATCAAGACCGAGCCACTTTTTATCTGTTAAAAATTCCCAGCTCCATTTAATCGCGTCTTCTTTAAAATAATCTCCAAGCGACCAGTTGCCAAGCATTTCAAAAAAGGTGTTGTGCCAATTGTCGCCAACTTCATCAATATCGCCAGTACGAATGCATTTTTGAACGCTCGCTAACCGCTTCCCGGCCGGATGTTTTTCGCCAAGCAAAAACGGGACAAGCGGATGCATGCCAGCTGTTGTGAAAAGCACGGTCGGATCATTTTCCGGAATTAAAGAAGCCGAAGGAAGAACGGCATGACTGCGTTCCTTAAAAAACTCTAAAAATTTTTCTCTTAGTTCTTTTGCTGTCATAATTTTATTTTATAACTCCTCCGCCGAGGACTTCGTCACCTTTGTAAAAAACTGCTGACTGTCCGGCTGTCACGGCTCTCTGAGGTTTATCAAAAATTATTTTATAATTATTTTTTATTTTTCGAATCGCGGCTGGCGCTTCTTTATGCTTATATCTGATTTTCACTTTCGCGCGAATCGGCAACTTCGGCGCCACACCGGAAATCCAACTAACTTTTCCGGCTGTCAATTCTTTAGTTAATAACTTTTTTTGATCGCGACTAACATACAAAACATTTTTTCTTACATCAATTTTCACAACATACCACGGTCCACCGCCAAGCGCGAGTCCTCTTCTCTGGCCAGTTGTATAAAATGGCAAACCTTCATGTCTACCCAAAACTTTTTTACTTTTCAATTCTATAATTTTTCCACTTTTAACTTTTAAATATTTTTTCAAAAAATTTTTCAAACTCGCCCCGACAAAACAAACTTCCTGACTATCATTTTTCAAATGCACCGGCAAACCAAACTTTTTTGCCATCTCGCGAACTTTCGGTTTTTTATAATTTCCTACCGGAAACAAAACCTGTTTTAACTTATCTTGCGTCAAAGTATACAAAAAATATGATTGATCTTTTTTTGAATCTTTTCCTTTTAATAATTTCGCTCCGTACACTCGCGCGTAATGGCCGGTCGCAATATAATCCAGGTCCATCGCCCGCGCTTTCTTTAATAGTTCACCGAATTTTATAAACCTGTTGCATTCCACGCAAGGATTCGGCGTCCGCCCGGCTTGATATTCTTTTAAAAAATAATCGACCACCGACTTCTTAAATCGAACCCTCATGTTCAGCGTATAAATCGGAATTCCTAATTTTTGCGCCACGCGCCGTGCGTCGGAATACGCTTCAAACGAACAACACTTATTCATCGCCGACCCTGCGCCGCTGGACGACTCTGACCAAAAACGCATAAAGACGCCAACGACATCATAGCCCTGCTTTTTCAAAAGTGCGGCCGCGACCGAGGAGTCAACCCCGCCTGACATTGCCACCATTACTTTTTTATTCTTTTTAACCATAATTACCCAATTTTACAACAATTCTTGATAAAAAACAAGCGACGGCTTTTAACCATCGCTTTCTGTCCTCACTTCTCGACCTCGAAGAGATCTGCGTCAAAAGAACAATGCCGTCCGTTCATTACGACCGTCACGAACGTTGCCACAACCCGCTTCACTCGAATTTCACAATGAAAACTGTGCCCATCGTCGAGCAAACCACCGCCATTACCACCGCAAGTACAAACGGGAGCAGCTTCATCTTCTCTAACTCTCACCGCGCGGAATGGTCCAGGACCGCTGTTGAACAATTCCGCGTTTCGCGGATCGCGCCAACGAACCATCCTCCCCTCGCGGACATCATCACCCCAGTCTATTCCACCGTCGTCCAACATTTGCTCCTCCTCTTGGAGAGAGGATATATTAAAAAAACAATTTTGTCAACTCTTTCTTTTTTATTTTTTTATTGAAAAAATACAACCACAATAATTTTGCCGATATAAGTGCAGGCGACGCGACTCTTTGTCGGTCTCTACCTGCCCGCCGCCCTTTTTAAAATCTTCCGCCAAAAATTTCAGGCCAAATTGTTTTGCCCATTTTTCCCCGAGCGGATTTATCACCGCCGCTTTTTTATTCCGGCCAATGGTCAAGGTTGAAGCAAAATATTCAAAACCATTTTCTTTGGCATGTTTTACGGTTTCCCCGAGACGTAAACTAAAACACATTTCACATCGTGCTCCGCCTTCCGGGTCACTCTCGTGGCCACGAACTAAAGCCAGCCATTCCTGCGGCTGATACTGCCCTTCAGCCAATTCTATTTGTGCCTCTTTTGCTACCTCCCACGCCGCAGCCAATCTTTTTTTGTACTCTTCCTCCGGAGCAATATTTGGATTAAAAAAATATAAAGTTACGTCAAAATCTGCGGACAGCTTTTTAGGCACCCATGCCCCGCAAACGCCGCAACAAATATGAAGTAATAATTTAGGTTTAGTTAAATTCATAGCGAACCAATTTTACCACATAAAAACAAGCTTTTCAAGAGCTTGTTTTTCTTTTATGTTTTGTAAATTATGAACTCTTCGGCTCCGTTCCTGCGGCTCGTGGCACTTGTTTCTGTCTATTTTTATTTTTCTTCGCCTGCCTTTCCTTTTCTTTTTCAATTTTGAGACAGGCCTTACAATAAACTGGCCGATTCGGATCGGGGTTAAAAGAAACTCTATCCGGTTTTCCGCAAGCCGAGCAAATTATTTCGTAAGGAAATTTTTCTTCAAATGTCTTTTTATCCCTATCCTCTTCTTTTTTCTTTTCTTCTTTTTTAATCGGCAAAACAGCTGGAGGCGCGGGCATCACAGCCGGAGTTGATTTTTTATCCAAAGAAACTGTAGGGAGATTTTCCGAAACAGATGCAATTTTTTTCTCCTCCGGCTCATCCAGCTTCAGGGGCGACGGAAGATCTTCCTCTGTCGCTGATTTTTGAGGGACAGCTTTTTCTTGTTTTTGAACCGGCACCCTTTTTTCTTCCCTTGCCGGCTTTTCATGCCGCTGCGGTTCCTTTATTTGTATATCTATATTAATTTGTTCTGTCGGTTTAATCACAACTTTCGGCGGGCGTACAATCACGGTTGGAGCAGCCACTTCCTTTTTTATTTCTTGTTCTTCAATAATCTTTTCCCTTTCTTCTGGTTCTGAAGCAAAAATTTTTAAGAAATCAACCGCTTGAACTTTTGATTTTTCCAAAAATGCTTCACGAGCGGTAATGGCACGTTCTTCAAGTTCGACTTGAGACATTTCCGGTTTTTTCTTTTCTCCCGCCTCCGCTACTCCGCTTTTTAGACCTTCTGCCTCTTTCTTTTTTTCTTCAATTGACTTTTTAATCTCCGCTTCAAGTTCTTCATCTGATTTTTCTTCAGTGCCAATAACCTGCATTCCGCTCCAGCGAATAATTTTTTCTTCAACGATTTCCTTCGGCTTGGCATAACGTTCCCGGGAAACGCGGATGACTTTATCTCGATTATCAGTCGGGCCCATAACTGGCGGCAAACCCGAAGCGGAAAAAGGCGTTGATGATACTCCATTGATCATCAATTTCATGTACGTGTCGTACTTAGTCAGATTTACCAAATCTTCAGACGTGAAGGTTGGTGAAAATTCCTTTTCCAAAACCTCGGCATCAGCCGCGCCAATTCGAAAAGCAACAATTGTTCCGACATTGCCAAAAACAGCGGCGGCAACTTCTTCGGCCAACTGTTCAATATATTGATGAGCTAAAATCAAATTCAAACGATATTTTCTGGCCTCGGATAAAATATTGGCAAAACTCAGCGTGGCAAAATTTTGAAATTCGTCGACATAGAGATAAAAATCTTTTCTCTGAGGTTCCGGAATATCAACGCGCCCCATGGCTGCCAACTGAATTCTTGTAACAAGCATATTTCCCAAAAGAGCGCTCGCGTCTTCACCTATCCGGCCTTTTGCTAAATTCATTATAAAAATCTTTTGGCTGTCCATTATCTCGCGCATATCAATCGTAGATTTCACCTGGCCAACAATATTTCTAACGATTGAAGCCGATAAAAACTGACCAACTTTATTCTGAATTGGTGCGATCGCTTCAGTGGCAAATCTTTCATTATATTTTGCAAATTCATCAACCCAAAAAGCTTTAACCACCGGATCTTTCAATTTAAGAATAACTTTTTTCCGATAATCCTTGTCGGCCAACATCCGGTTGATGCCAAGCATCGTGGACCCCGGACAATCCAAGAGCGCTAAAATTGTATTATTCAAAATATATTCCATTCGGGCCGACCAAACATCCGGCCAGATTTTTTTGAAAACTCCCATCATACCGGAAGCGACAAGGTGTTTATATCTTGGATCAATTGATTCCAAAATATTAAAAGCAATCGGCCAATCCAAGTCAGCCGGATTAAAATAAACCACGTCGTTAATTCTATCCGCCGGGATGAAATCAAGAATTTTTTCCGCTAAGTCGCCATGTGGATCAACCACGCCCACACCGCGACCCGCTCTGATATCGGAGATAATCAAATTCTCCAGCGTGGTAGTTTTTCCCATGCCGGTTTTACCGATGATATACATGTGCCGACGGCGATCGTCGGTTTTTATGCCGAAACGTTTCCGCTCCCCCCGAAAATTTGTTTCAGCGAACAATGCGACTTCCTCCATTGTGAGTATTTATACTTAATATTTTCCACATTAGATCTCTACGCCGTGGGCAGGTTTGGCGGAATTTCTTTTTCCAATTCTTCCTCACCCGCTGTTTCCGCGATTGCTTTCATGTAAGACGGCTCTTCAAAAGGCAAATTAATGGGCGGAACGCCTCGCTTACTCTCCACGGTCTTAACTGGCGGTGCTTTAATCCAAAACGCCGGAAAATGCCACATTGTAGCCAATTCTTCAATATTTAAAACAAAACCCTTACCAATCCCGCGCGAGGGGCTGCGTCCCTTGTAAGCCCTCATGATTTTTTCTTTTTTCCAAGCCACTCTTTTCTTTACCAAAATATAATGGGCGGCTGTGCCAACTTTTTTATACTCAGGCTTTATGCTTTGACCATCCAGCGTATTAAATTGTTTAATAGCCCCAACCATTGGATGCGCAGCGCGGGACTTTTTAAAAACTTCTTTTCGAGCGAGATAAATCATCCTTACCTTTGTTTGCAAACCAATCTTGGAAATTTTTTTCTCAATGGCTTCCACTAAAGTTTTTGTTCCGGGAGAAAGATATTGCATTTGCGATGCTTCTTTTTTTTCTTCTTTTTTCTTAGGTGCCTCTTCCGCGCTGCTTAAAATTTGACTAAGCGCGGTATCGGCCACCTTAAGCGGCAAATCAAAAGCTTTATCCGCCCAAGTTTGTTTAGCTTCCACTTTCGCGCCGATTAACTTTTTAACTAAATTTACACCTTTCGTAGTCCATTCTTTCTGACTGATCGGCGTCACAATTATTTGGAACCAGATATGTTCACCTTTTCCCATTTTAGACATCGTTTCAAGCACGGCTGCCAGAGGATCTTTAAATTCTTTAGTCGCCGGATCTTCGAAATCATGATATGTCCGAAGCGGGTAGGCATCTTCTTTTCTAACTTTAATCCACTCTGTACCAAATAAATCCCACTCAGGATCGGGAAATTTCTTTGGCGCCCATTTGGTGTAATCAATAACTTCCGTAATTTCCGCGTCGGGATATTGCGCGTAAATCGCCGCTTCCACTAGGTCACGAAATTTATCGCGAGTGCGAATGACAAATTGGATGTACCCTTCGATGCTCACTATTTCCAAACTAAACCAATCCTGAGTTTTGCCTTCCCAATACTTTTCCCAAAGAGTGTCAGAGCCGTGAGCACCGTCCAAATGAGCAAATATATTTTCTACGGCACGCGGCGATTGGCCAGGCTCATCCAAGACGGCCTTGGGAATATCCACCGCCAAAAATATCCAACGGCGTTTGGCCTCATAAAGATTTTGCCGCCAATTAACCCAAATTTCCCAAGATCCCCAAAGAAAAACCCAGAGGATTATTGCCCACCCTCCGTCGGCGAAAAGCCGCCACATAATCGCAAGCGGCGACATTGTCGCTAAAGTATCAAAATAACTCAAATCAATAGTGATCATCGCTTGAATTTAAATAACACAAAACCAAAACAATAATTACTTAATTACCTAATTACCAATTACCTCGTTGTAATTAAGTAATTGATAGTAATTGAGTAATTAATTAATCTTGCTTCGCGTATTGCTATCTACATTTATTATACCACAAAAGGGCGTCAAGGTTAACAGCAAATGAAAACCGCCAGCTATGTTCGCCGGCGGTAAGATGTTTTATACGATTATTTCCTGTATTGTTCGGGAAAATTAAGCCGGCCAACCAAGAATTTAACAACCATAATACAGGCAAAGGGAAACATTCCCGTAAAAGCAATCAGGGCAAAGATGGGCTTATTGATATTTATAGCCGTAAGAATGGTGAAAAAACAAATCATGGCATATCCGATAATTGGAGCGTAATCAAACAAGGTCGCCTCTTCCGGCCTTTCTCTCTCAAAGAAAATTTTATAAAGAAAAACTGTGGAGAAAGAAATCGTCATCCAGCCGAAAAAATTATTAATCGGCACGCCGAAATATTCTCCGGGATGAAGCCACGACCACCATCCCATCTCTACCGCGAGCGGCTCAAGGGCAAAGTCCCAAGCCACAACTACAAGCGATGTCAAAAGCGCGCACCAGAAACTAACCCAAAACTTTTGTAAAAACGGAGTTTGTTTCGTAAATCGAAAATTGGTAATGTGTTCCGAAACCTGATAGGAAAGATAAATAATTGCCGTCCACATCAAAATTATAAGCAACGGAATATTTAAAAACTTCCATCCTAAAAATTCTGAATATTTGTAATACCCCTCAAAGTTATTAGCCAAATTGGCGCCGATAAACTCAGCTCCCAAACTTACAAATAAAACTAAAAAAAGAAAGAGAATCGCGTTTCTCGCGCCGAATTTCCTGAAGGCGTGCCAAAGCGTAAAAATAAAAACCGATAAAGTAAAAAACGCCGTCAGAAAAAATCCGCCAATATCCTGACCTTTCCACAAAATAAAAATATATAGAATTATAATCGCGGCAAAAAATAAATTAGCAAGAAAAAAATTTAAATTTTTTGACTGCATAAAATTTACTCTTAATTACTAATTTATTTATAACGCGCCCAATTCTTCGAGCGCGCGCCTAAATGTTTTTATTGCTCTCTTGGCCATGCCATAATCCAAAACAAAAGTCGCTTCGTGCACAAGCTGATTTCGTAAAACATGCGCCCACCAAACTTTTCTTAGCCGGCTGTATTTAAAACTCGCGAATCGGATCCTCTCTCCCATATCTTTTCCAGCCATTGACATTGATTTTAAAACATAATCAAGCATTTTGTCCGCTTCCATCACGGCTATTTTATAATTCATTTCACCGGGACCATCGAGCATTTTTTCTATCTCCTGCCAACGTTTTTTTATGCCGCTCTTATCTAGATCATATTCCCTACTTTTAAAAAATACCGCAATAGCTTTGTACGCGCGGTATATTAAAAAAATAAAAGCGATCGCGGCCAGCGTCCCGCCGATAAATTTAACTAAAGAGTAGAGATCGACTTCAACGGTCATATCTTATTTCTTATTTTTCCTTATCCACCGAACTCTCGCTGGCGCGTCTTCATCCGACCAGATTATTTCCAAGCGGCCACCCTTAAAAGCGCTCGCGACTTGTTTACCGATAGAAACAGCCAGTTGATTTTCCGTGGTTGTGACGCGCACCTTGCGGCCCATGTCTTCAATTTTTATAATCTGATCTTCGGGATCGCGGAGAAAGGCGCGCTTACCGACATTTCGCACTAAATTTACAATTTCACTTTTTTCTTCAGGCACTAAATTTTCCAAAACTAACTCCCCTTCCCATCCGGTTTTATTTTTTCCGCCCATAATCCATTTGCACTCGGCGCATAATTCTTTCGCAACCGGTTTTGGAGACAACATTTTTTTATATAGTTTCAGAAAATTCGGAATAGTGTGCCAATGCTCATCAAAATAAACCGCGCCGCAACGGGAACAAACGCGAAGCGGCTTTTTTCCTTTAACTTCGTGTTCCCACCAGCTCGGTGCAACGCGCGGCGTATGGCTTGCCGTCAATTTATTTTTTACTGATCTTGTGAGCGCGGTCTGACTCGTTGATTTCTTCCCTTTTTTAACATTAATTTTTTTCATTGTATTTTAAATTAATTTTGCTAATTCCAATATTGTTTCTTCATCAAACCATTTTCCCATAATCTGCAAACCCACCGGCATTTTTTTTACCTCGCCACACGGCACGGAAATTGCCGGCACTCCGGCAACGTTCGCTGAAACAGTGAAAACATCAGACAGATACATCGTCAACGGATCATCTATTTTTTCTCCAATCTTGAAGGCCGTGGTCGGTGCTGTCGGCGTCAAAATACAATCGACTTCTTTAAAAACTTTCTCAAAATCTTCGCGAATCAATGTCCGCATTTTTTGCGCTTGCAAGTAATACGCATCATAATAGCCAGCCGACAGGGCATAAGTGCCAAGCATTATTCGGCGCTTAACTTCATCACCAAAACCCTCAGCACGAGTTTTTAAATATACATCCAAAAGTGTTTTTGCTTTTTTTGTTTGGTATCCATATCTCACGCCATCAAAACGCGCCAAATTGGCGGAAACTTCGGCTGGCATAATTAAATAATAAACAGCCAAGGCATATTCCGCGTGTGGCAAACTGACATCCACTATTTTCGCGCCCGCATTTTTTAATTTTTCAACAGATGTTCGTGCAACTTTTTCAACGCCATTATCTATTCCACCAATAAAATATTCCTTCGGAATACCTATTTTTAAATTTTTAATTTCAAATTGTAATTTTGATTTTTGATTTTTTATTTTTGATTTTTCTACCGTAGTAGAATCTAACGTATCATGGCCAGCTATTACTTCAAACACCGCTTGCGCGTCCTCCGCACTTTTTGTAATCGGTCCGATTTGATCTAGACTCGAAGCCATAGCCATCAAACCATAACGAGAAACTGCCCCATAAGTCGGCTTTAAACCCGTAACACCGCAAAAAGATGCCGGCTGGCGCACTGAACCGCCAGTGTCAGAACCGAGCGCGTAAATGCACATATTTGCCGCCACGGCCGCCGCCGAACCGCCAGACGATCCGCCCGGAACACGAGTTGGGTCATGCGGATTTTTTGTCGGACCAAAATACGATGTCTCGGTTGAAGCGCCCATGGCAAATTCGTCCATATTTGTTTTTCCCAAAATTATTGCTCCGGCCACCTTCAATTTTTCCACCACTGTCGCATCGTAGGACGCAACATAATTTTCTAAAATTTTTGAACCCGAAGTCGCGCGAAAACCTTTTACTAAAATATTATCTTTTAGCGCCATTGGTATTCCTTCCAAAATTCCAATCTTCCCACCCTTGGCGATTTTTTTATCAACCGCTTCCGCTTGCTCCAAAGCCTCACGCTCCATCACAGTAATAAACGCGTTTAATTTTTTGTTCAACTTTTTTATTTGCGTCAAACAGGCCGAAGTCAATTCGGCTGATGTAAATTTTTTCTTTACCAAGCCGTCGTGGGCTTGTTTAATTGTTAACTCATTCAACTTCATAATTCACAATTCCTAATTCATAATTCATTACTCAAACACGGCTTTAACTTTTACCAAATTATCCACCCTCTCCGGCGCGGCGACAATTAATTTTTTCATTTTTTCTTCATCACATTTTTTAACTTCATCCGGCCGAGCAACGTTTTCCAATCCCGTCACCTGCGCCGTTGGCAGAACATTTTTCAAATCAACTTTTTGTAACTCTTTAAAATATCCCAAAATCGCCGACAACTGTTCGGCAAATTTTTCCTTTTCTTTTTCGGTCAATTCCAATCGCGCCAAAGTGGCGATGTGTTCAACTTCAAGTTTTGTTAATTTCATATTTACTTATTATACCGCCTAAAAACATAATTAACCAGCCTTGCGGAGCATCTCCAAAAATTCTTTTTCGCCCAAAATTTTCACGCCTAACTTTTTGGCCTTGTCGTATTTTGACCCTGGCTCGCTACCAGCCACGACGTAGTCAGTTTCCTTCGACACCGAACCCGCCACATCGCCGCCAAGTGTCTGAATTTTTTCTTTTGCCTGATCGCGCGTCAAATTTTCCAAAGTTCCGGTCAAAACGAATTTTAAACCCTGCCAGGTTTTTTTTGTCGCCGGCGGTTTTATGACCGCAATATTTTTTAATAATCGCGCCACAAGATCTTTATTACTCTTATCCCGAAACCATTCTAAAATACTTTCCGCCATCACGCCGCCGACATTTGGCACACCTTCCAAATCTTCCGGCGTCGCCTCGCGTAATTTTTCCAAACTACCAAAATAATTCGCTAAATCCGCGGCAGTCTCTTCTCCGACATGACGAATCCCAAGGGCGTAGATAAGCCGACTAAGCGGAATTTTTCTGCTTTTATCAATCGCTTCAATTAAATTATCTGCTGATTTTTCCGCGAAACGTTCTAGGGGTAAAATATCTCCGGTTTCAAGTTCATACAAATCCGCCGCGTCGCGAATCAATCCTTCCTCTAAAAATTTTTCAAGAATTTTTGGACCTAAACCATCTATATTAAAAGCTCGTTTAGAAACAAAATGCGATGTTTGACGAAGCGTCTGGGCAAAACACTTTGAATTAGGACAATAAATCGCGACTTCCCCCTCGCGCCGCATGAGTTTTGTTTCACACATCGGACAAAATTCCGGCGGAATAATTTTCTTTTCTTTGCCTGTCCGAAGATTTGGCAAAACCTGGACAACTTTTGGAATTACATCTCCAGCTTTTTCAATAATCACCGTATCGCCGATTTTTAAACCTAACCTTTCTATCTCGTCCAAATTATGCAAAGTTGAATGTGTCACGGTCGTGCCGGCGACAAAAACCGGATCCATAACCGCGACCGGCGTTATGGCACCCGTTCGGCCAACCTGCCAGACAACCTCGCGGACAATTGTTGTCGCCTGCTCCGGCGGGAATTTATAAGCAACCATACCGCGTGGCGTTTTACCGACCACGCCCAATTTATCAAAAGCTTCATTACTATTTATAATAACCACCTCACCATCTATCCAATAATTTAATTTTCCTCTGACTTTCGCTAAGTATTTATGAAATTCCTCAACTTCCGCGAGATTTTTCGCGTAAAGATTTTCCGGATTTACTTTTACCCCAAGTAACTTTAAAATTTCATGCGCTACTTCATGGGTTTTTTGGCCAAAATCGGTCATAAGCGCGTAGCCAAAAAAATCTAATTTGCGCGAAGCGGTAATTTTTGAATCCAACTGACGGATGCTTCCGGCCGCGGCGTTCCTGGGATTTGCGAAGGGCGGTTCCCCTTTCTTCTTTTGCTCGCGGTTCAGTTCTTCAAAAACATTTTTATTCATAAAACATTCTCCGCGAATTTCAATTTTTTCCGGAAAATTTTTTATTTTTTCCAAAAACTTTTTCTTATCAACCGCCTCGCCGTATTTTTTTATAAAATTTTCAATTTCCCGTTCCGACGATTCATTCAAACGCAATGGAATCGCCTCAATTGTTTTCAAATTTTGCGTTACGTCTTCTCCGATTTTCCCGTCTCCGCGCGTAGACCCAACGCCGAAAATCCCATTTTTATAAATCAACGCCACGGCCAAACCGTCCATTTTTACTTCCGCATAATAATCAAATTTTTGATGTGGCAGAAGTTTTTTAATCCGCTCTTCCCAGGCTTCCAATTCTTTAAATTCAAAAACATCTTCAATGGAAAGCATCGGAGTTTCATGAACAACTTTTTTGAACTCTTTCAATGCTTCGCCGCCAACGCGCTGAGTCGGCGAATCGATCGTGATAAATTCCGGATATTCTTGCTCCAATTTATATAATTCATGTTTTAGTGAATCCAGGGCGGAATCGGAAATTTCTTGCCGATCTAGAACATGATAAAGATAGCGGTGATGATCAATTTCCGCTTTTAATTTCTCTATTCTCTTTTTTATTTCTTCCCTTGTCATATTTATTCTACCGGGCAAACTGCCGCGCCTCCTTTTACAAGCGAACACTCGCTGAAAAGGACATAATCATAAAGTCCGGACATGGGAGATTTTCGGGGCATGGTCACTTTGATTGCCTGGCGCACAACGCTATATTTACCAGTTGAATTTAAAATAATCCTCGCGGGAATTTCTATCTGCGGAGGATCAGCGTTATCTGCTCCCCAGGCCGTAATTATAACATTACTGATATCGCAGAAAAAAGATTTAATTCTAAGCCGGTATGCCTTAGTACTTGTAAAACCGTTAATTTTTGCCGGACTTTCAAATGCGGTATATTTAAATTTTCGTTCCGTTTCTTCTAACCATCCGACCGCTGGATCCCAGCTAACATAACTGACTTCAATGGTGGAAACATCCGGAGCGACGCAGTTCGGCACCCACTCAATTTTAACGGATTCAACTCCTGCGGCAACGGCATTTTCTGGATCGAAAAGATCTATTTGCATTGAATTATCTTTCTCTATTTTGCCATAAATTTGCCACTCTTTATTAATAGCCGTTCTTGTCCAGGAAGATTGATTGCTCAAATCTCCTGTCGCCGAAAAACACGCTTCTTTTTCTCCACCCGAACAAAACCCGTTCGCGCCGCACACCCCAACCGGACAATTTAAAACTGCGTTTTCTTTTCTTAATTTATAAATAGCCTGCTCAACTCCCGCTTCAGCCGCATAATAAGCTACGGTAGAAAAATCAATATTTCGCGCTTGTTTTATTTCGTTCAAAATAATCGTGCCAATTCCTAGCCCGGCGGTCATAATTCCGGCCATAACTAATAGAGCTAACAATAATACATTGCCGTCTTCACTTTTGAAATTTTTAATTTTTAATTGTAATTTTGACTTTTGCATTTTTAATTTTGAATTACCTGCGGTAAATTCTACTCGACACCGTTGTCTGCAAATAAATCGTTTGCTGCTCCTCTGCCCGGCCGCCAATACCTTTGGTTGCAAGAACAATAGTAACTCTCGGCTGATTATCCGAGTCGTAAGTATTTCCCGCATTCATTACAAACGGATCAACCGGCGGATCAATATAAAATTTTAAATCCTCCACATTATTTCCTTCAGAAGTAATGCTCGCCCAGGTCAATCCGCCATCAAGACTTACCACAAGACATTTTGTCGTTCCCGTAGGACAATCATCCTCACTTTTTTTAAAAATAATCGAATTGTTGTCCGCGTCCAAAAGAGCAAGCGCATCTTCGGGCAAAGTTATTCCGCCGACGTATCCCGCCCAACCATAATCAATCATATCCATTTTTATTTCTTTAGAAATCGCTTCTATGGAATATCGCGCGTCGGATTGAATTTTTTCTATCGCTAAAGTCCGGCGTTGCGCTTTGCCCGCCATCATAAAAATATCCACAATGACAACCGTTGCCACGGAAAAAATCGCGAGCACCACCATCATTTCTACGAGTGTAAAACCTTTTTTATTCATACTCCCTTATTACCGCCAATTATAAATTCTGTCTTCTAATGTTACGTCTCGCGGACGGCCAGATAAATTCCATATCACTTCCGACTTAACCCTGATGCCAATTTTTTCTTCTCCCGCGCCGCAAGAATTCCCGGTAATATTCTCTGTTTGGGTCAATGCATTAAAACAAATTGGATCAAGAGTCAAAAGTCTCGAATAAAAAGTCGCCGTGCCACCCGGCGGAACTACATCCTGCAAATATATGTTCTCCGCCCCGCGGTATAATTTCGCCGCCGGATCAGCCACAGTGTTCGGAGTAAAATTTAGGTGCCATTTATTTGTTAGCGGATTAAAAACGGCGATCGCCGTAAAATCATTTATTAAAAAAAGTCCAGTATCCCAATCTAAATTTTGGAGCCAATTTGTATCGCGAAAATTACGCACAACTTCAACGCCCTCCCTCGCGAGATTTGACGCTACAACCCTTGTCCCCGCCTCGTCCACTCCGCTTAAGTTGGAAATAGTGAGCGACAAAGCTCCCACCAAACCGGTCAAAATTATGGCAATGGCAACAATCATTTCCACTAAACTCTGGCCGGATTGAGAACCGAGAGCTGAGTATTGAAAATTAAATTTTATATATTTCATTAGTGGATAAAGCATTTTAGCAATCTCCCGATTAAAATTTTTGGCGCGGAAACGATTTAACCAAAGACGATATTGCCGAATTTTTAAATTTTGAAAATTAAAACCCATAACTCAATTCTCGATTCTCAAATCTCTTTTATTTACTCTACGTCAACTCTGCCCGAAATTCTATTAGCCAAAATCTTTTTAATCTTTCCGCTTAACGCATGCTTGATCGTCACCGTAATAACATTATCGGCCGTGCCTCCATTAATGTAGATTGTCGGCTTTGGCGGCTTAAAAATTACTGTTGACGCGACCGCGGGAAAAACGCCGCTCAAACTTATGTTTTTAGCTAAAATAATTGTCCCGTCCGGCAAAGCTTCGTTCATGTCGTAAGCGAGATTTCCATTTTTGTCGGCAAAAATTATATAGCGGTCCGAACTTCCCAAATTAAAATAAATACCATATCCTCCCGGAGGTGTTACTCCGTCTGTAAGTTCGCCGGCCAAAGCCATATTTTGTACCCGCCGCAAATTGGAAGCAATCGTTTCCGCCGCGATTTTCAATTCATCACTCCGACTGCCTCCCCGAAAATTCGTCACGACCATGGTCGTCACAACAATAAAAATTCCCAAAGAAACAAGCAGTTCAATTATCGTAAAACCTTTTCTCATTTTAAAAATTTAAATACCAATTTAAAATTGGCCGAGCCAAAAACATCGCGAAAACAGTTCCGGCGGCGAGAAACGTCCCAAATGGCACTTGGCTTTTCATTGTTTTAATTTTCCCGGCCACTAAAATCAACCCTATAACCGCGCCGACGACATACGCAAAAAACAAAGCTACGCCGAGCCCGCCAATTCCCAAAATCAAACCCATCAACGCTCCCATTTTTATATCTCCCCCGCCAATCCATTTACCTTTTGAAATTAAATACTGCAAAAGAAAAAATCCGCCGCCCAGAATTGCTGCGATAATCGGACCAACTAATCCCCACCAAGAAATTTCTCCTCCATAAATTAACGGCAAAGTTATAATAACAACCGCCGCTGCGGGATAAATTATTTTATCCAAAATTAAATAATATTTTAAATCATAAACAAAAACTACTATCAGAGTAGCAATGATAAACCATGTTCTTGCTAAGAGAAAAAAATTATAGGTTGTAAACCGTAAATCGTACGGCAAATAAACGAGCAAAAATAAAATCGCGGTAGAAAGTTCCACGAGCGGATATTGCCAGGAAATTGATTTTCCGCAATGCCGACACCTCCCCTTCTGAATTAGAAAACTTAAAACCGGAATTAATTCAAAAGGACCTAAAATATGGCGGCATTTTGGGCAATGGGAATGGCCGGTTAAAACCGACTCTCCGGCATGCATCCGCCAAATTACGACATTTAGAAAACTTCCCAAAATTAAGCCAAAAATAAAAACTATTGTAATCACCATATTCAAAAATTATACCACAAAAATAAGCAAAAACCAAACAAAAAACTCCCGCGCGGGAGTTTTTTGATCTCTCAAAATTTTGAGACTAAATTTACTTGAGACCAGCCGGTGTTACCGTATGAGCACCTGCAGCTAAATCTCCTGTCGCTCCCTCTAACCAAAAATTGACCTCAAACTCGCCCGCTACTGGTGCGCCAAAAGAATAATTGCACTTCGCTGCTGCTGGATCGGCGCAAGCCGCTGCAATTCCACCCGGATCCTTCAAATTAGCAACGCCGGGCAAATAATCAGGCGCCAAAACTCCGCAAGCAGAAACCAATGTTCCGGCAGCACAAAGAGGATAAGCGTTGTTAGCGCTGTAATACAATTCCATAGCTGTTTGGACCTGTTTCATGTCCGCAACTCTCTTTGAATCTCTGGCTTTAGTTCTAGCTGAAGTCAAAGCGACGACCGCCAAGGTTGAAAGCAAGCCGATAATGGCAATAACTACGAGCAATTCAATCAAGGTAAAACCTTTTTTATTTTTAAACATTCTTCCACCTCCTTTCGTCCATCACAACTTTAAGCTTCTAAGTTGTGATTTTTTAGGATTAAATTATTATTAAATTATAACACAAAATCATGAAACATGGAACTTGAAACATGGAACTTTGGGCTTGATAAACTGTCAACGAGTTGCGAGTTTCAAATTTTAAGTTCCACAACTAAAACTGCGTCGCCAGACTGTACATTGGTAAAATTACCGCCGCGACCATAATGCCAACGCCCACCCCCATCAAAAGCATAATAAGCGGCTCCATAATCGTGGTTAAATTCCTAACCATATTTTCCGTCTCTCGCGTATAAAAATCGGTAATTCTTTCCAAAATAACACTAATTTTCCCGGTTTGCTCTCCAATGCCCAGCATTTGAGTAACCATTATTGGGATATCTTTGCTTTTGGCAAAAACCGTCGTAATTGGATTGCCGTCCTCCACCTCTTTCATGGTTTCCGTTATCAATTCTTTATAAACCGCGTTTCCAGTAATCTCTCCGGCGATTTTCAAACTTCCTACAATTTCCACTCCGCCAGTAAGAAGCGTTGAAAGTCCGCGAGTAAAACGGACTATGTAAATTCTTTTAAATAATTGGCCGAAAATTGGTAACTTTAATTTCATCGTATCCCAATATTTTCTGCCAAGAGGAAAACTGATTAGATATCTCACGCCTAAAACAATACCCACAACAACGACCGCCAGAGCCCACCAATAATTTGTCATCACATCAGAAGTTGTAATTAAAATTCTCGTAGAAAGAGGTAGGACCCCTCCCGTTTCCTTTAAAATATCCGTCAGTTTAGGAATAACGAAAATCATCATCACAATGCCGACCGCTACCAAACCAAACAAAATAAACGCTGGATAAATCATGGCGCCCTTTATTTTGCTTTGCAGATCATAATCTTTTTCCCGTTGAGTTGCCAAATAATCCAAAACCTCGTCTAGCTTTCCCGTCGTTTCACCTGAACGGATAATATTAACAAAAAAATCGTCAAAAATATGAGGGTACCGTCCCAGGGCGATGGAAAGTTTCGCGCCGCCCTCAACATCAGCGGCGAGATTGGCCACAACAGTTCGTAAATTTTTGTTAGCTGTTTGCCGGATCAAAATTTTCAAAGCCTGAACAACTGGCACGTCGGCGGAAATCATAACCGAAAGCTGACGAGCAAAAATAACCAAGTCTTTAGCCGGGACTCGGTTTAAAAAAGGTATTTTCGCAATATATTTATCTAGATTTGTATCCATCGCCATAAGCAGATTTTCCTAAATTCTATTTTATTCTTGTGTCGCACGCAAAACTTCTTCTACGGTTGTTAATCCTTCAAGTACTTTTAAAAACCCATCTTGTTTCATGCTGACCATGCCCTGATTTTTTCTTTCCTCATTAAAATTTTTAATATTAAATCCCTCGGCGATAATTCTTTTTAAATTATCCGTAACCTCCAAAACTTCAGAAATAACGACTCGACCAATATACCCTTCATTATTACAACGCGCGCAGCCTGCCCCGTGCCAAAGTTTGAAAGGAGAATCCAGATCAACTCCTGACGGCAAAAATTTCTTGGGCATGGAAACCAGCTCGTTTCTGATATTTTCTGTAACATCGACGGGCATGGCAACTTCTTCTTTACAAAAAGAACAAATTTTTCTAACTAATCGCTGGGCGACGACTACATTTAAGGTTGATGATAATAAAAACGGCTCTACTTTCATATCAATCAAACGCGGGATCGCTCCGGCGGCGTCATTTGTGTGCAGGGTGGAAAAAATTAAGTGGCCAGTAAGCGCCGCGTGAATAGCAAGTTCCGCTGTCTCATTGTCGCGAATTTCGCCGACCATAATAATATTCGGATCCTGCCGCAAGAGAGAACGAAGTCCGGCGGCAAAAGTAAATCCAATTTCCGGCCGAATTTGCGACTGGTTTACTCCGCCAATATAATATTCTATCGGGTCTTCTAAAGTTACAAGGTTGATTCCTTCACGATTTACCATAGAAAGCGCCGTGTAAAGAGTTGTGGATTTACCAGAGCCAGTCGGACCGGTAACAAGCAAAAGTCCATGCGGTCTTTTTATTTCCCGACTGATAATTTCCACCGCCCGCCCGCGAAATCCAAGATCTTCAAGTGTTGCGGCTTTTGTTGCGGTCTCCAAAACCCTCATCACAACTTTTTCTTGGTCCATCAAAGGCAACGTGGAAATACGAAAATCAACGTTTCTTCCGTTGATAACCTGTCTAATTCTTCCATCCTGAGGGATTCTCGTCTCGTCTAATTTTAAATTGGCTAAAACCTTAATTCTTGCGACTACAGCTGCGTGAATATAGGCTGGAAGGGCGAGTCTCGGACGGAGGACGCCGTCTATGCGATAACGAACTCGGGATTCTTTAAACGCGGGTTCAATGTGAATATCCGAAGCTTTATTATCAACGGAGTATTTCATGATCATCGCAACCATTTTGGAAACTGGAGCTTTTTTAATCGCTTCTGCCACCTCACCCACCGGAATCTCTTCAATTTCCTTTTCTTCTTCTTTAAATCTCTCCTCGGCGATTTCCAAAACTTTTTCCACTTCTTTTTTCAAAATCTCATATTTTTTCGCGGCATCCCTGAAACTGGCCGGAGAAATTATAAAATATTTAACGGAAAATTTCTTCTCCTTAGCTAAAAAATCAATCGCCTCCATGGCTGCGATATTCCCCGGATTGATAATGCCAACGTTAACCGCACCATCAAGTTTTTCAAAAGAAACGACATGATTATTTTCCGCCACGTCTTTTGGAATGATATTTAAATCTTCATATTTTATTTCACGGCCGACTAAATTAACATACGGCAAATTAAAAACTTTGCCCTTTACTTCGGCCAGTTTTTCTTCTTCAATCTGGCCCGATTCGTCAATAAGGGCTTCAATACTTTTTCCTGTTTTTTGACTTTCCTCCATCAATACACCTGCTTTTTCTCCGTCAATCAATTTTTCCTGGAGCAAAATACTAAGTAAGGGACTATTATCCATATTAAAACTTCATAAAGGGATTGATTTTTCCCTTCTGACCGACTTCAACCGGCAAAACTACATATGTTTTTAATCCGTCAAACTTACTGTTAGAAAAAATTTTTGTGTCAAAATTCGTATCAATAGTTTTTGTAATGCCAAGCGTACCGCCTACTTCTTCGCTCATCAATTTATAATATAAAAAATATCCGCCTGCCGCGATAAGCAATAATACAACTATTAAAATCAGTGCTCTTTTTTTCATAAATTTACGGAGCAGGTTGTCCTAAGGAACTTTGCGCCTGCGCCATGCGATAAGTTTTTAGATTTAATGTGTAGGTGGCTGTTTCCGGCGTATAATTTATTGAAGTGATGTCTGCCAATCTTAAACTTGCCTCTACGTCAACTAAAAATTTTTTAAAATCACCGTATGAATCTTCCGAATCCGGACCCGCGGTAAGATTAAGGGAAGACTGAACTTCGACAATCCCTAAATTTTTTAGATTTTCCGCTGACTCTTTTTCGCTGATATCAACCGCCAAGACAATAATTTTATTTTTTTGTGCTAAAGTTTCAAATAAAGTAAAGAGTCCCGCTTCATCAACTTCATCTGGCAACATCGCGTCAATTTTTTCTTTCTCTTCCGAAGAAATATCAGCGTAGTTTTCCAACAATTTATTGATTTCCCCAAAAGCTTTAGATGCATTTTCCAACGCTTGTTTTTGTAAAACTATTTTTGCCCGAGCGTCGAACAGACGGCTATATTCCGGCCAAATTAAAAGATAGCCCGCAACTGCGAAAATCGCAATCAATAAAAATATCAAAAGAGAAGAAGATGTTTTTTTCTTCGACTCTTCTTTCTGCTCTTCTTTCGATTTTTTTTCTTCTACTTTTTCCATATCTTTTTATTTCAGAAAAATTTCCGAATTAATCTGCAGCTTCGCGTCAAAATCAATTTCCGTCACATTCCCTTCCGTATCCACGCTTGCTGAAGCGGAAAGAACGGAAACCTTAGAAACCCTGTCATCTGCCTTAAGGGCGACAATCTGCCTTGCCATCGCTCTGTAACTTTTCGCCACCCCCGACATAACAATCTGTCCGTCGCTCCCACCGATTAAATTAACAAAATAAACATCCGCTACGGTATTTTTTTCTAAAAAAGAAAAAAAGTTTGTCCAATAAATATGATTTTCCAAAAGTTTATCAGCAGTTTTTAATTTTTTCTGAAAAAATTGAGCCTGAGTTTTTTCTGAATCCAACGCTTTATTTTTTTCGTTAATCACGCTCAAATCTGCCTCAACTTTTTGTAAATCTAAATCAACCTGTCCCTGATACCATTTTAACGCCCAATATGACCCCCCGCCGATTAACACTAAAATAATTGCCACGACAATCAGGAGGATCGCCTTCCTTGACGTTTTTCTTTTTTCTTTAACCGCCGATTCTTCCTCTGGAATCAAAGTGATGCCGAGCTTCTGACTAAGCGATATTTTTTCTCCTGACGGTTTTGATAATTTCCCTTTTGACGCACCATTTTGCGAGCGCTTTGGTTCAATTTTTTGCGGTGGCGCGGGTCTTTGTTCCGCGGGCGGTTTTGCTGGCGGAGGAACAATTTCTCGCGGTTGCGGGGGTGTTGACCTAGAAAAAACTGATGTCGGCGGAGTGACATTAGGAACTTCTTTTTGCATTTTAAAAACCGACAGATCTGATTCTGTGGCTGATTCCGGTGGAGGTGCGGCTGGTTTTGGCGAACCCATGGGTTTTGGAGCAGATTTCAAACCAAAAAATTTTCCCATGAAAGTTGATTTTTGGGATTTTTCTTCCGTTTCGGGAACGAATAATTTTACTTCTTGTTTTTCTTCCTTTTTCTTTTTCTCTTCCGGCCTCCGGAGTTCAACCGGCAAAAGTTCTATGTCATCATTCCCGCTATTTTTATTTCCGTTGGGCATACCCCGTTAAAAATCTGAATAAAATTATTTAGTGTCTGCCCTATAACAAAATATTCTGCCCGCCCCGTTTTGCACAAATAAAAAATTTTGATAAAAATTTTCTGCCGACGATTTCTAGCGGGGCATAACTTCGAAATAATACCAACGCAAAAAACAATATATCTTTTATTTTTAGTTTATTCCAATTCGCGCATCGCGAGACCGATTGCTACGGAAAATTTTGGTCCAATCTGATCTAAAATAGGACGGAGTTCCTCGGGATAAATTATTCTTGCCCAAGGATTGCCTGCGTAAACTCTCATATTTAGCGCGCCCGAAAGATATTCAACAAAATTTGGAAGAAGCGCTCCGCCGCCGGTTAAAATTACTTTTTCAATTTTCTTCCCTGCTCCACCTTCCTGATTTTGATAAATGTTCGCGCAATATTTAATTTCATTCAAAAGCATTGATAACGCTCTTTCTACAATTTTCGAGACTCCTCCGCCCGCGCCCGACGTCATTCCAACATCGTATTTCATCTGTTCAGCCTGATTAAAATCAGTTCCAAGGCTCGCCGCGATTTCTTTGGTAATATTTATTCCTCCGACATTTAAAGAGCGGTTTAAAAAAGGCACACCATTTTCGATAATGGAAATGGCTGTGCTTGCCGCGCCCATATCCACGACAATCACTGTGGATTTATCAACGCCAACCAGAGCTCTGACCAAGGCAAAAGTTTCCGTCTCCAAACTTATTAAATTTAAACCGGCGCCCTTAAAAATATCCAAATATTTTTTAACTAAATTTTTTGCTGCTGCCGTAAGTAAAACTCTGGTCGTCTTTTGCGGCATGACCGGCACGGTGGCGCCAACCGCAGCTTCTGGAGTCAAAACTTTCCAATCTAAAATCATCTCTTCTAAAGGCAACGGAATGATCTTCTTCGCCTCCCAACGCACCGCTTCAGCCAAATCTTTGCCCGGCGCGGCTGGGATATTGATTACCGAACTAAAAACCGAGGCAGAGGGCAACGCCGCCACTGCTTGTTTGGAAACGGTTCTTGCTTTAATGGAAATTTTTTTAATTAAATCAATCGCCCGCTCGGGGGTTTCTGTAAATTCTTTTTCCGGATAACCAACGCTTTGTTCCGTATAACCGTAAGTTAAAAGCCTCGGCCTCCCTGCTTCTTCTTTTAATTCAACAATTTTAATGCTCGTCGCGCCCAAATCAACACCCAAAAAACTTTTGGTCATATTTTAAAACAGTTAACGCTTAACAATTAATTTATTATAACACAAAAATAAACCAATAACCAATTTACGGCGCTGCTTCTCGCCAAATAGGCAAAGCTCTCATTAAATCGGCCATTCCGGGTGGTGTATTGGCAAGCACCCGGCCATCATAAATAACCTGTTCCGAACCGCGCTCCGCCGACTGCCAAAGCCGCTCAAAATTTAATTTTTTGGCTAACATTAACCCGCGAACCGTGAGGGATAGGTCAGTCCGACGATTATTAGTTGTTCCGGTGCTGATTTCTTGTTCCGCGTAAAACGCCCCCACTAATTTTTCCACTGACGGATTAATAATTATTTTTCCTTTTGTTTTAGAACCGTCGTCAAGCACGAGCCAGCCGACTGAAGCTAAATTTTTTAAATTCATAACCGCCCCGGCTTGATATGAAAGATTACCGGTAATCGTTAAATTTCCTTTAACGACTATTAGGCCCGATCCATCTTGCCGTCCCGAACCATTACTAAAAGTTTTAGCACCAATTGTTAAATCACCATTTTTATAATAAACCTTGCCGGCGAGTAAATCCGGGATGTCTGCCTCGCCCGCAATATTTTTTACCAACCCATACTTTCCCGCTGAAATTCCCGCTAAGTCAATTTTACCGAAAATGTTGGTGTAAAGATTGCCTGCCTTGGGAAAATCAAAATTTTCAAACGGTGTTCTAATACACCCCTCGCCACTTCTAAAATTCGTAATGGCGCCCGTGGATAAAATGCAATAAGTCGCGTTGTATTTATTAATTAATTCCACAAAAGCGCTAGGTGATTCAACCGAAAGTTTTCCATAAATTTCTCCATATTTTGTTTCAAGCCAGGGCGAAGACAAACCAAGACCGCCCGGAGTCGGTGAAAAATTGATCCATCCAACTCCGACCGCCGGATCATTATTTCCATTCCATGCCCAGCCGATAATTCTGCCGTTTTGCCGATCAACCGATACGCCGTATTTATCACAAAAGGTGCAAGCCGCGCAAGTATCTTCCAGCGCTCCCCGAACACAATTAGAACACTGGCCGCAAATATTCCCAACTCCCGTTTCTGACGGATCGGGAAATTTATCAGTAAAACAAACATTGCATTGATAATCAATTGTCGGCGGATCGCCGGGAATTTCCACATCCTGGCAATCAGCGCACGCGCGATACGGCCCGCCTGGCATTCCAGCGTCAGGCCCGCGAAGCTTCAACCACCCTCCATCACCTAATGCCAAAACTTTTGCCCAACCGGTAATTCTGCCAAGAACTCTATCATAAATTGCTCTGGCTATTGCCCCGCCGGGCGCAAGTTCTCCTTCAGGATTGCTGAAACGTACCCAACCAATGTTTTCTGACCAAAGATAACCACTAACCGTTCCGTCATCTTCCACATTCATTCCATAATCAATTCTCCCAACATCAGGACATAATCCCAAATTTGAACAATTAGCCGAAAACCAGCCAAAATTATCTGACGACCACGCCCAGCCAGCTACATTATCATCCTCGCCCGCCCGCACTTCTTTAATTTTTTCTTTTACTAACAAAAAAGCGCCGACTAAAAAAATAAAAACAAAAATCAGCGCTAATTTAAAAATTTTTCCGCCAAGAATTTTTCTTGCCTGTTTCATGCTTTAATTATAGCACAAAATCACTTTCGCGTCGCCTCATCCATCGCTTCATTAACTAATTTATCCGCTTCCTTATTTTTCTCTCGCGGCACGTGCGTAAAAGTCACCTTTTTAAATCCCATACTTAAATTCCAAACCTGAACAAAAAGCGGCGCCAGCTCTTTATCCTTTACTTTATATTCACGATTTAATTGTTTCACAACCAATTCACTATCAAGAAAAAATTCCAGCTCAGTCGGGCTCAATTTTTTGGCTTCTTCAAGAGCCAAAATTACCGCCTTATATTCGGCCTGATTATTAGTCGCCTCGCCAATATATTTTTTATACTGACCAACTAATTCATTTCCAGACCAAATCACAACGCCGATGCCGGACGGTCCGGGATTACCTCGCGCGCCGCCGTCGGTAAAAATTTGAAGTTTATTATAAATCATAATGTTAAATAAAATAACGCCCGGACCGAGGGAAAGGGGTCGGGAAAGCGCAGTTTTCCCGTAGCGGAAATATTAAAACCGAGGGGTTTTAAAGAGGCGCGAAGCGCCGACGGTCCGGGATTACCTCGCGCGCCGCCGTCGGTAAAAATTTGAAGTTTGTTATAAATCATAAATTATTCACTCAATTTTAAATCAATAATTTTCATCTGCAGTTCCCTATTTCCATTCCACTCATTAACATCAACCTCAAAAACCACATCAATCTTATCCCCAACTTTTAATTTCCGACACCACTCACCAAAACAAAACCCGATAAATTTTTTTCGGACACCATTCCCCTGGCTCAAATTTGTTCTAAGATGATTCCCATTTGTCCCCACACTTTCAAAACTTTCCACTGTAAATTCTCGTCCTAAATACCGCGGCCGCTCATTTGCCTTGCCAAATGGCGCAAATTTTTCCAAAAGTTCAAACAATTCCCAGTTTATTTTTTCCAAACGCACTTCTGCATCAATATTCAATGTCGGCACAAGCTCTAATCCAGATAATTTTTGCTCCACAAATTTTTTCAATATTTTTTCAAATTTTTTTAAATCTTTTTTATTTTTTAAAGTAAAGCCGCAAGCGCCGGCGTGTCCGCCATAATGAGATAAAAAATCTTTTGCCTCGTGAAGCCCTTCTGTAATATCAAACTCTGGAATACTTCTGCCAGAACCCATTATATCCTCCTCTCTCTCTGTCATAATAAAAGTCGGTCGCCAAAAATTTTCAGCGATTTTCCCTGCAACCAAACCAACAATCCCAACCGGCCACCCGTCGCCTTTTGCAAATAAAACTTTTTGCTCGCCAATATCTTCCCCAATTTGCGCCTTGGCTTCGGCCATCACGCGCTCGCTTAAACCTTGCCTGCCTTCATTTGTTTTATTTAGGGCGTCAACCAAATTTTGGACTTCAACCACATCATCGATTTTTAAAAGTTCATACGCTTGATTAGCATGATCTATTCTGCCAGCGGCGTTAAGGCGCGGTCCAATTTGAAAAGCAACATTTTTCGCATCAAGATCTTTATTTTTATTTAATCCCAACGATTCAACTAATTTTTTTAAACCAATGCGCTGAGTTTTATTTAAAACCAAAAGCCCATGTTTTACCAAAGTCCGGTTTTCTCCCAAAAGAGGCATTATATCAGTAATCGTAGCAATTGCTACTAAATCCAATAACCATTTTTCAAAAGCCTCAGGGTCAAACTGCAAACCGCCGAATTTAAACTGTGGACTTTTTAAAATCGCCTGAACTAATTTAAAAGCAACTCCCGCCCCAGCCAAGTCGCGAAATGGATATTTCTCACGAGAAAGGTGCGGATCAATAATCGCAAACGCCGCTTCCGGCAAATTCGGGGGCTCGGCGTGATGGTCGGTAATAATTACGTCTATCCCAAGTTCCGCAGCTCTTTTTATTTCCAGACGATTGCTAATGCCACAATCTGTTGTGATAATTAAATTCACTCCATTTTTTCCAAGTTCTTCCACAGTCTGCATATTCAATCCATAACCCTCAAGTTCGCGATGAGGCAAATAAACCTGAACATCAGCTCCCATAGCTAAAAGAGTAGAAACCACAACTAACGCCGAACAAACTCCGTCAGCGTCGTAATCGCCGTGTACTATTATTTTTTCTTTTTTTTCTAAAGCCAAAAAAATTCTTTCCACTGCTTTTTCCATATCTAAAAAAAGATATGGATCATGAATATCCTGGCTGTAATCAGGATATAAAAATTCGTCAATCTGCTCCTGAGTTTTAATTCCCCGATTTGCCAGTAATTGCAAAATCACCGGATCAATCTCCGGAAATTTATTTTTAAACTCCCCATTGATTTGTTCAGCAATTTTCCACTTCATAAACTCAATTTAAAACATCGGGGCTACCGTCCAAATAACCATTGAAAAAACAATCATGGCGCTTAAAATTATCCAAACGATTTTCAATAAATTTCTTTTTTTCATAAATAAATTAAGAAATAAATATTGGACTATTATAGCACATCTTTTAAAACAAAAACACCGCCAAGCGGCAGTGTTCTTGTATGGGATTTAAATATAGTCAAAAATGACTAAAATTTTGTTTTTGTTATTAATCCCTTTCCTCCAAACCAACTTATACTGATTCAGAGGAAAGGGACTTGGAGCAAGATCCTGTCACGCCTCGATTTCTCGATTTGCAAACAGTGTCTGCATTGCACAGACTACTTGCTCCAAGAAAATATTGAAAGGAACGAACCGAGGGGACGGCTAGCGGCGCTTGTTCTTGCCGCCCTTGTCCTTGCCGTCCTTCTTGCCGCCACCCTTCTTGCGCTTGCCGGCGCAGCGGGCGTCGACCGCGTGGTTGTGGGCGACGATCTCGGCCCAGACCGGATCCGAGCCGTCGTCCCTGGTCTCGACCGTCTCTTCGGACACGGACACGACGTCAGCGAGGCTCCCGCCGTTCCGAAGCGCCGCGGCGTAGGCCGCCTGCCGCTCCTTGGCGGTCCGAGACGCCTCGCTCCTGTCGGCCTTGCGCTCATCGTTGGAGCGACGGTCGAAGACGCCCTTCAGACGATCGACGAACTCGGGGCTCGCCGGGGTCGCGCGGCGCTCGGCTTCCTTGGCCTGGTGCCTGAGCCAGGCCAAGTGCCGCTGGCACTTGGCCTCAGCTTCCGGACCTCGCCAGGCCATGAGGCGCGGGTCTTTGTTCCGCCCCTTCACCTTGATCTCCCGCAGCGTCTCGGCGTGGAGGCGACAGAAGCGGCGAAGCTGGCCGTTCACGACAGCGAACACCTCGGCGTCCACTTCGGTGTCGCAGCCGCCGAACTCGCAGCACCCCGTCTCCCTCTCGACGTTCTCGAGGAAGGGCTTCTCGCCCGCCAGGATGGCGAGCCATGTGGCCTTCGCCACCTGGTACCGCTCCCTGGCGGTCCGAGCGGCGTAGCGCTCGGCCTCCTCCTTGTTCCGGAGGCCGCAAAGGGCGATGAGGTATCCGCCCTTGCCGACCGGACGCGGATCGCATTCGAGCTCGAGCAATTCGGACTCGCGGTCGAGGCAGGGCTGGCAGAACCAATCGACGTAGTACACCCTGATGCCCCGCTCCTTGTCCCACTTCTCGGCCAGTCGACCACGCCTGATCCTGCCGACGCTGTTCCCGTCGTGGTGGCCGCACTTGCTGCAAACCCGCCGCTTCTTGGGCTCGGCCGGCTTCTCCGGCTCGGTCACGACCAGGGTCGGCGCCACCTGCGTCTCCACGGGAGACGGCATGGCGGCGACGATCATTTCCTCGTAATCCTCGTCGGTCAGGGTGCCTGCCGGCACCGGGACGATCTTCGTCGCTTCCGCCATATCCAATCTCCTTCTTCTCTTGGCAGTTATGAAAAATCAGACCGGGAACCATCCACGATCTGACCTTTGGCTCTCCGATTCTACGGAGTGTGCCAGAGGAATTTGGAGGTGAGTTGGCCTGTCCTGATAACACAGGACTGGCCGGTGGCATTTTGGTCAATTAACTTTTAGTAATCCGCAGGACGGACACCGAAATTTAATTGAACCTCATGCCGGGTCTCGTGGTTACCAATTAATGGTTCACGAAGACTTTCCTCCTCCAAGTTTCTCTGGCACTTTTTTCAATGTGCGTAATCTATTCGTATATTCGTAATAGATTCGTAATTCGTAGGAGAACAGCGCGCGAAGCGCATCTGTTCCAGCACGACAAGCACTTTTTTTAATCTTTAAGCCTATTTCAGCTTAACAAGTAAGTATAACATATATTCCGTATTTTGTCAAGGGTTTCTGACACTATTTCCCAAAAAATTCATTATTTTAGCTTAAATTAGCCAAAATAAATTGTCATAATTATTGCTAATATATACTAATTCAAACAACTCCACGCCAATATAAAAATCCACGCTTTTCGCGTGGATTCCGGAATGACAGCGCCTTGCGCTGTTACTTTTTGGCACCGCAAGGCGGTGCCACTCCATCTCGTTCGCTATTTTTTCAAAACCGCTAAAAATGCCTCTGGTGGAATATCAACCTTGCCCAAAGCTTTCATTTTTTTCTTACCTTTTTTCTGTTTTTCCAAAAGTTTGTTCTTGCGTGTTACATCTCCCCCGTAAAGTTTAGCAGTCACGTCTTTTTTCATCGCTGGCAAATGTTCTGAAGCAACAATTTTTCCGCCAAGTGCCGCCTGGATTTTAACTTCAAACATCTGCCGCGGCAAAACTTTTTTCAAAGACTGAACAATCCTCCGACCAACGTCCTGAGCCGTATCGCGGTAAACAATTGTGGCCAACGCTTCAACTGGTTCGCTCGCGACCAAAATATCCATTTTTACAACGTCGGCTTTTTTATATCCAAAAAATTCATAATTCAAGGATGCATAACCAGAACTTACACTTTTTAATTTGTCATAAAAATCCACAAGAATTGCCGAGAGAGGAATTTCATAATGTAAAATTACCCGATCAGCGTCAAGATATTCCGTGTTCTGATACACCCCTCTCTTTTCCTGAACCATCTGCATAATTCCACCAATAAAATTTCCGGGGGAAACAACATCAATTTTAATCCATGGCTCTTCAATCAATTTTACGTGTGACGGATCGGGCAACTCCATCGGACTTTTTACAATTATCACTTCATTTTTTGCCGTAGTAATACGGTAAGCCACGGACGGCACCGTAACAATAACATCAAGATTATGTTCCCGTCGCAGTCGCTCTTCCACTATTTCAAGGTGGAGAAGTCCCAAAAGACCGCACCGAAAACCAAATCCCAAAGCCTTGGATTGTTCTGTTTCAAAAGTAAGCGATGCGTCGTTTAGTTTTAATTTTAAAATCGCCTCTCTGAGTTTCGGAAAATCATCCCCTTCTTTGCAAAAAATTCCCGCGAAAACCATGGGCTTAACTTCTTTGTAGCCGGGCAAACTTTGAACCATTAACTCTGAACCACGAGCAGTAACCGTATCGCCAACTCTACACTTTTCAATTTCTTTCAAACCCGTAACAATATAACCAATTTCCCCGACCGATAATTTTTCGGCTGGCTGAAACTTTGGTTTAAAATACCCTACTTCCAAAACTTCACTTTCAGTTTTTGTAGCCATTAAAAACATCTTGTCGCCACGTTTTACTTCGCCATCAACAGCTCGGACGTAAGCCACCACGCCTTTATAATCATCGTATTTGGAATCAAAAATAAGAGCTCGGAGAGGATTATTAATTTCACCAACCGGCGGCGGAACTTTTTTAACAACCGCTTCCAAAATTTCCGGCACCCCAACACCGGTTTTTCCAGACGCCAAAATCACTTCTTCTTTTTTACAGCCGACAAGAGCCACAATTTCCTGAACTGTTTTTTCTACTTCAGCGTTTTTTAAATCAACTTTATTGACAACCGGAATAATCGCTAAATTCTGTTCTAAGGCCAAATATAAATTTCCCAGGGTTTGTGCCTGAACTCCTTGAGTCGCGTCAACCAAAAGCAGAGCGCCTTCCACTGCGGCAAGCGAACGAGAAACTTCATAATTAAAATCAACATGACCGGGAGTATCAATCAAATTTAAAATAAAATCTTTGTAATTCATTCTAACCGGCTGCAATTTTATCGTAATCCCCCGCTCTCGTTCCAAATCCATCATATCAAGCAGTTGATTTTTCATTTCCCGCCGCGACACGGTTCCGGTAAATTCCAAAAGACGGTCGGCGAGCGTCGACTTTCCGTGATCAATATGAGCGATGATACAAAAATTCCTAATCTTATCTTGCTGCATAATTATCTCGGGCCTTCCTCAATATTAACAATCGGCCGTTTTATTCTAAATAATTTATATTTTATGGCGTCGCGGAGGGCAGCCATCTCACGGGAGCCGAGAACTAAAGCGACAACAGAAAAAATAAAAATTCCCACAGTTCCCGCGCCAAACCCTTGCCCAAGCACACCCAAAAATGTCTGCATATCAACGTAAGGCGCGAGAATGGATTTCATCGTTTGCGCGGCAAAAGCCATAAGCGAAGCCGCAGCGGAAATTTTAAAAGTTGATTTTAAAATATTCCCTTCATCAAGCGGCCCGAATTTTATCCGAAGCATTATCCAAAGTAAACAAAAATTTAAAATTGAGGCAATTGAAAAAGCCATGGCCAAACCCGCGACACCCCAAGGTTTTACCAAAAAAACCGCAGCTAAAATATTTATTACTGCCGAAACCAAACCGATAAAAAACGGCGTCTTAGTGTCCTGAAGGGCGTAAAAGAATCTAGCCAAAAGCGGGATTAAAGCTTGAGCAAACAAACTTAAAACAAAATACGCGAGCGTATCAGCTGTCAAAATCGTGTCTTCCCAATCAAAATATCCGGCGCCGAAAATAACGCGAACAATCTGGGCGCGAAGAACCAAAAGCAAAACCGAAGCGGGAACAATAAAAAAAACAATTTGCCGCGTGGTGTGGGAAAAACTTTTAACCATTTCCTCTTTTTTCCCGGCGGCGGCGAATTCTCCCAAAAGCGGAAAAGCAGCCACGGCAAAAGAAATTCCGATAATTCCCACCGGAAAATATTGTAAATTATTTGCTAAATTAAAAACAGCTAAACTCCCCGGAACCAGAGTTGAAGCAATTATTGTCATTACCACTAAATTTATTTGCGATACAGCAAGACCAAGAGTTCTTGGAATCATCATTTTTCCAATCGCCCGAATCTTTTTATTAGCTAAATCAAAAAACAAACGATAACGAAATCCCAGCTGCCAGGCAGCAGGTGCCTGAATTAACATATGAGCCGCAGCTCCCAAAACGACACCCCACGCCAAACCATAAATATTCCACCATTTTGTAAAAAACAGCGCGCCAACAATTATCCCGATATTATAAAAAATCGGTGCTAGGGCATAGATAAAAAATCTTTTAAACGACTGCAGAACACTTCCTAAAATATTGGAAAAACCCAAAAAAATCGACGAGAGCATCATTATCTGCGTCATTGTGATGGTCATGGCCATTTTTTCCGATCCAAATCCCGGGGTGATCAAGGGAATAATCCAGGGAGCAAATGCCATAAACAAACCACAAAGCACGGCGAGCGCCACGCCCATAATATTCATCACGCTGTTTACTATTTCCCAAGCTTCTTTTGGGTGTTCATTTTTTTCTTTTGCTGAACATATCGCGGCAGTAAAAATTGGAATAAATCCGGCGGAAAGAGCGCCCAAAATTAATAAATTAAAAATCAAATCCGGAATTCGGAATGCGGCGTAATAAATATCCAACATATCTCCCGCTCCGAACTCGCCGGCTAAAACTCTATCACGAAGAACTCCCAAAAAACGGGATGCCAAAGAAGCTGCCCCCAAAAGAAGAGCAGCTCCGGTGATAGTTTTTGATTCGCCGTTAAAAATATTACGCAATGTCATTCTTTTTTTCCGTTTTTCCCTTCAATTTATTAATTACCCTACCAAACTGAATTGTAATTAAGATGACTAAAATCGTAACCGCTACTGCGTAAATAAATTTTGCTATTAACGTACCTTGCTCACCAAAAATCTTTTTAAATAATTCTAAAATCGCTTCGTTCCAAGCCAAAGCCGCCACCAAACCCAAACTAGCTGTAGCCAACCCAGAAATTTTTTCAATCACTTCTAATTTCATTGATGTTTTTTGATCTTCCATGGTTTTATCTTAAATTTTTAATTTTCGAACAATCATCAATTCTTCGTTCGTCGGAATGGCTAAAATTTTCGGCTGGCCGGAAATTTTTAAATTTTTCATTATTAGATCCCTGACTGTTTTATTTCTCTCTCCAATGCCGGCCGTAAAAATTATGGCATCAATTTTTCCTAAAATCCCGGCGTAAGCAGCAATATATTTTTGTACCCGATAAACAAAAACTTGAAGTGCGAGTTTAGCTAATTTTCTTTTTTTCGCATCGACTTTTTTACCCTTAAATCCCGCTACTTTATAACCCGCAGCCGTGAGCACATCACGCATGTCGGCCATCCCCGAAAGACCGAGAAGACCCGATTTTTTATTTAAAATATTATCAACTTCCTGCGGGCTTAATTTTAATTCTCGAATTAAATAAAGCAAAATAGCTGGATCAAGGTCGCCGGAACGCGTTGACATCACGAGCCCTTCGAGCGGCGTAAAGCCCATGCTTGTATCCACCGCCCGGCCGTTGCGGATTGCTGTAATACTCGCGCCACTTCCCAGGTGGCATGTTATCAAATTTAATTTTGCTAACGGTTTTTTAAAAATTCTTGCCGCCTCGTGCGCAACAAATTCGTGTGAAATTCCATGAAAACCATAACGCCGAATTGCATGCTTCTTATAAAAATCTATCGGAAGAGCGTAAGTGTAGGCGTAGTCGGGTAAAGTTTTATAAAATGCCGTGTCAAAAACCGCGACATTTTTAGCGCGAGGCAAAAGCTTCAAGCATGCCCGAATTCCCATCAAATTCGCCGGATTATGCAACGGCGATAACTTATCATATTTTGCTAAATTTTTCAATACCGTTGGCGTAATAACCGTCGGCTTGGTAAACTCCTCTCCGCCGTGAACAACGCGATGGCCGACAATTAGAATATTCTCCTTTGAATATTGGCTAGAAATTTTTTCTAACACTAACTTAAAAGCTGCTTCATGATTAGAAGCTTGGCGATTGATTTTCAATTCTTGGCGTCCAATTTTACATTCTAAAAAACTCCCAGGCAGATTGATGCGCTCAACAATTCCTGAAGCAATCTTTTTAAGCGTTTCTTTTTCAAAAAGTGCAAACTTCAGCGTCGCGCTACCAGAATTGATAACTAAAATATATTTCATAAATTATTCCAAAATCAATTCGCCAAAACTACAAACTTTTCCGCAACCGCAAGCGTTGGCTTCGTCGGTATCAATGTGGATTGAAGTATGGAAATTAGGTTTGACGCGAACAACCACATTTTCAAAAACTAATCCCCGCTCACCCGCGACTTTAACTTTTACCAAATCATCATTTTTAAGGCCAATTTCATCAGCTTCTTTTTGATTAATGTGTAAATGGCGTTTAGCGACAATTACACCTTCAACTAAATCAACTTCACCAGCTGGACCAATAATTTTCGCCCCGGCCGAACCGACCACATCTCCGGAAATCCGGAGCGGCACATCAAGGCCAATCGAAAAAGCATCAGTGTAAGCAAGCTCAATTTGCGTCGCTGGGCGTACCGGCCCGACTACTCGCAAATTTTCTAATTTTCTTTTTGGTCCGACGAGCGCCACGGTTTCTTCCGCGGCAAACTCCCCTTCTTGCGACAAATCTTTTATTTTTTTTAATTCATATCCCGCGCCAAAAAGTTTTTCCAAATCAGTTTGATTAAGATGAATGTGGCGCGCGGAAATTTCCACTTTTACTTTTATTGTTTTCATATTATTTTCCCATTAATTTTTCGGCCTCGCGCCAAGTTAAAAGAGGTTCTTGCGCTCCGATGCCAGTTAAATTGTAAGCGCTGTTTATAGCACCGAGTTTGGCGGCTTTTAAAATATCTCCGCAATAATTAATGTAGCCGGCGAGAAAGCTTGAGCAAAATGTGTCGCCAGCCCCGGTCGTGTCCACAATTTTTTTACTTAAAGAAATTTGGTGATGTATTTTCCCGCGAAAAAAAACATATGCGCCTTTCGCACCGTCGGTAATTACCAAAATTCCCGGACAAAATTCCGCCAAAACCCCGAAAAGATTTTTCGGCTGATTTAGCCAAGTCGTGCTCGCTTTTTTATATTTTGGAAGAGAGACAACAAGTTGAATTGCCTCATCTTTATTTACAAAAAATATCGCCGTTTTTGCCATGTATTTTTTTAAACCCGAAAGACCTGCCGCAAGCTGCGTGTTTCCCGGATTCCAGGCAAGCCGCGTTTCTTTTTTTGCGACCACGGAATCGAGCACGCCGCGCCATCCCTCGCCAGAGAGCGACGCGACATAAAACCAGTCCGTTTTTAATTTTAAATCGCGAGCCGCGAGTTTTAAATTATTATTCGCCCCGCGGAATAGAAACGCCGTATGCTCAACTTCCGGACCAAAAGTTACAATAAAAGAAAAACCGGTTTTAGCGGCCGGATCAATTTGAATAAATTTTGTGTCAATTTTATTTTTCACTAAATTTGTGATGACTGCCCGGCCGTCTTCATCTTTTCCGACTCGCGCGATCGCCGCGGTCTTCAAACCTAAGCGCGCCAAAGCCACAGCCGCGTTCGCCGCTCCTCCGCCAAAAGTTTGAAATGATTTTTCAATATTGATTTTCGCGCCGTACTCAAATCCTAAAAGCTTCTGCCGCAACGGATCTTTCATTTGGGCAACTAATCTTCCTTCTTTGGTATAAAAAGTAATATCCCGCGCCGCGCCACCAATCGTCACGACGTCAAAATTTTTTGCCATAGTTATCTTTTTAATTTCTTTAATTGCGCGATCAATTTATCTTTAGCCAAATCAATCGCCTCAACAATCGTATGGTCATCCTCGCTCACGAGAAAACTTTGTTTTGGCAGTTTTAAATCGAAAGTAATTTTGTAAGCGCTATTGGTGCTGAACTTTTCCGCCTTTATTCGGAGCGAGACTGAATCTTCCGCCTGCCGATGAATTAATTTTTCTAACTGCGGAATTTTCGTCTCAACATATTCCTCACACCACTTCTTTTCATTCGGGGTTAAATTTTTGAAAAAATAGTCAATTTGCATATGGAAAATATTAATGATTAATTATCAAATTATAGCACAAAATCACTAAAAGACGAAACTGAATTTATGTTGACAATTTTCTAATATCCATTAATATTAAACGACCACAAAGTTGTGGTAAAGAAGGAGGAACTAATGGACGGACTTCGACTCGTTCTGTATTTCTTGATAACCCTCCAAGCGATCGCATGGGTGCGACTTTCACTCAAGGGCACAAAGCTCACTTACGATCGGGAGTTTTTACTCTTCATGATCTTCTCGCTCCTCGGCCAACTTGGCATCGGAATTGATGCATTCATGTCTGGAGCCTGGCGCATTGGTGCCGTACAAATACTCTTCTTCATCATCACGGTCGTGGGAATAATTCTACATTACCGCGAGACGCGACAGCGGAAGTCGTAAAACGGTTTGCAAACACGCGAACCGACCGAGAGCCTTCGACAAGCTCTCTTTTTTTATTTCAAAACATTTAATGGACCATTCTCAAATACGCCTCAAGAAGTTCTCTAAAACTTACTGGCACTGCTGAAGCGCCAGCGGCTACTTGTTTTTTATATTTTGCTGATGGCAATAAAAACCTTTCAATTCTTGCCTTGACAAATTGTAAATAATCAAATAAATGATTAATAAATGCCTCGCGGCTCTTTTCTACTAATTTCTTGTCTAATTTATTTGCAGCCAATCTGTCCCGTACCAAATCGAGCTCTCTCATTGTTTTAAGAGTATTATCAACTACTGATTTTAATTCCCGCTCGGCTTCAGGAGTTTCGCCGTATGTTTCTAAATGCGGCAAAAACCAAGCCAAACCTAAAAATTTTCTCATCAATTCCGCCGTGTCTTCCACTGAAATCCGTGAAATTTCTTCCGAGCTCGGTTTTCGTATTACCGCCTCGCTAAAACCTTCCGGTGTTTTTAAATTTGAGGTTTTTCCCTCTGGAGCGGCACCAATTTTTTCACGCATAAAATTTAAATTAATTTATCTAAACCTCACTGGTACGATAAGCGAGTCGTCGTTTTCCGGAAGGCCGGAGGGATTGTCTTTTTCCAAAACTAAAGTACCAGTGTCGGTAGTCGGCGCGGTAAATTCTAAAGTCGCTTTGAACGACACAAATTCTTCAGTCATCCATTCGCCTTGCGCCTGAGCCGGAATAACGGCAAGTTGCACGCCGTTCGCATCCAAAAGTTTCACCGGAAAACTGGCTTCAAAATACCATGTTCCGCGGGCTTGACCCGTCACTTCAAGCGGACTTGTGACAACTGTGTTTGGCCGCGGTGAATCAATTTTTATTAAATCTGTTTTTTCCAATTCATTGCCGATATATTCTATAAAATTTTGGTTGCCCGCCCGGCATTGGCGCGGATAAGATTCCATAACCGGATTTCCGGTGGCAACGCATTCTTCAAAATTTGTAACCGTAACGACTGGAACGTTTTGATTTTCATTTCCGACTAGTGGAGTTTCTTTGTAAAAATTGTAGTAATAAAATACTCCGCCCGAAAGAAAAATAAGAACGATTAATAAAATTGCGATTCTTGTTTTCATAGTTTTTTAAATTATTTCTAAAATTTTTTGTCGTGAAGTAAATCCTGAAACAATTCTGACGCGCGACGGCGCGATTTTGAAATATTCGGCGATGGTTTTGATAATCGCTTGATTTGCTAAACCTTTGACCGGCGGCGCCGTAACCGACACTTCAAAATGAGCGTCGTCAATTTTTTCCACTTTTTCTTCGTGCGCTCTCGGTTTTGCTTTTACAAAAATCTTCATTTTAATTTTTTGCCGAAGCAACGAGATAGCTGGCAACAATTGCCGCGGTCTCGGCCCGCAAAGTTAATTTTCCTAAACTGACAAGTTGAAAATTTTTCTCCTGAACCGCTTTTATTTCCTCTTCATCCCAGCCGCCTTCTGGCCCAATCCAAACCCCCACTCGCCGGCCAACATCAACCGCTAATTTTCTTTGTTCAAAACGCGGCGCGCGAACTTCAAAAAATAAATTTGAATCATTTTCTTCGGCATGAGCCAAAGCTTCTTTAAATTTCAAAATCTTTCCCACTGCTGGCAAAATTCCCCGGCCAGACTGCTCCGCCGCCTCACGGACAATTTTTTCCAATCTGTCCATTCGCAAATTTGTTTTTATAGTTTTCGCAGTTATAACCGGAATGATTTCCGCCACACCAGCTTCCACCGCTTTTTCCGCCACCAACTCAAAATTTTCTTTTTTTAAAATCGCCGCGTAAAGAATTGGTTTCATTTCCGGCTCGGTCTCGTTTGCTTCCACTTTAAAAATCTTTATCCCCACGCTCTGCTTTCCAAAATCCATAATTCCCGCGCGCGCCTCTCTCCCCTCCCCATCGCCCAAAATAATTTCTTCGCCCGGCCGGAGATGCAAAACATTTTTTATTTGATTATAAATTTCTTTATTTGTAATTGATGTAATTTTTTTATCAAAATTAAAATTACTGATAAATCTGTGCACTTTCATAATTATTTATTGATTAAATTAAAGGCTACGACTCCAAAAGCTACGGCGACGTTTAGCGATTCCTTTTTGCCGCGCATCGGAATTTCTAAAATTTTATCAGTCCGGCGCAAAATTGCCGGCGGCAAACCCCATATTTCATTACCGACGATAAGCGCCGTTTTTGCCAAATCTTTTTTTGATAATTTTATTTTTTGATATGGGATTGAACGACGCGATTGTTCAATCGCCAAAATTTTATAACCGTCCTTCTTTATTTTATCAATTAACCTTGTCGTTTGGCCAACTTTTTCCCAGGCGATCCACTTTTCCGCGCCCAAGGCCACTTTACTGATTTTTTCATTCACGCGGCCAAACCGATCAACCGGCGCCGACGTAATTCCACACAAATAAATTTTTTGGCACCCTGCCGCGTCGGCTGTCCGAAAAATCGAACCGACATTATGCGTGCTTCTGATATTATGTAAAATCACAATCATAATTACATGCCGATCAACTTTTTTAATTTCGGCAAAGCCGCTCTCATGGCCCTTTCTCCCTCGGCAATGAATTTGTCGCTTTCCATAAATTGGCGCCAACCAATAAGAGATTGTGGAAAAACTTTCGGTTCAACCAAAATATCAGCAGCTTTAACTTTTTCTTTAGATAAATGGTGGCGTAAAATACTCAAAGAGTCTTCGACCGCCTCAAAAAATCCGATTTTTTTCTTTTTGACCAAATGGCAATTATCCAAATTAACGGCGATCACAAAATCCGCGCCTAATTTTCTTACCGCGTCGACTGGCACTGGTTCCGAAAGCCCGCCATCAACTAAAATTTTTCCGTTAAACTCAACCGGATTAAAAATAATCGGCACCGACAAACTGCTTTTGATAGCTAATGTGACATCACCAGTCTTCATTACTACAGGCTCCCCCGTTTCAAAATTTGTTGCTACGGCAGCAAAGCGCATTTTCAGGTCGGAAAAGTTTACGCCATTAATTTGTTTTCTTATAAACATCTCAATTTTTTTACCGCCGTTCAGCCCTCCCTTTAATGTAGGATCCCACATTAAATCAAGAAGCTGCCGCCAATTATTTCCTCTAGCTATTTTTTCTACTTCACTAACATCGCCGGTTGTGGCGTAAATTCCGCCGATCAGTGCTCCGATACTTGAGCCCACAATACAATGAATTGGAATATTATTTTCCAAAAGAACCTTAATCACTCCGATGTGCGCCAGACCCCTAGCTCCTCCGCTCCCCAATGCTAAACCGACTTTGTATTTTTTATTTTTCTTCTCCCCAAAACACATAAAAATAAAATTATTTATTCAAGCTCCAAATCACATAAGTTAAATAAGTTGCGAAAGTTGTCCAGGCGGCGTACGGCATAAAAAGCGTTGAAGCCAGACGCGAAACGGGCCAGATTAAAATAATCAAAACTACAACACTAAGATCAAGAATTCCCGCTTCCCAAACTGCGGCGTAAAGCCAATGACGATTGAAAAATAAAAAACTCCAAAAAACATTTAATAAACCATTTAAAATAAAAAATCCTAAAACCCACCAAAACCTTCCATCACGAGGCGCTTTTTGCCAGAAAATAATTGCGGAAATTGCTGTCAAAATAAAAATTATTGTCCAGACCGTGCCAATCACTGAACCCGGCGGCGTGAAGCTCGGCAAGTTAATTGTTTTGTACCAATCCATTCCTCCGCCCGTGAGCCAAGAGCCGAGCGCGGCCACGGCAAAAACTGCAATCGGAATAAAAATAAAACTCATCTTCATTCTCATATTTTCAAATTTAATAATTTTTACCGGCCAACTGCCCGCAGGCGCCTTTCACTCCGCGGCCAAAACGATAACGCTCGGTCGTGGAAACACCGGCGCGCCGCAAAATTTCCTTAAATTTTTGGACCGCCTCTTTTTTCGACGGCAAAAAATCGCCTGTCGGATTATATAAAATTAAATTTACAAAAATTAGCTGTCGCGGAAGCTGACTCAAAAGCGCGGCCAATTCTCTCGCGTGTTCCGGCCGATCATTAAAATTTTTAATCATTAGATATTCAAACATTATTTTTCTACTTGTCGCCTCAAGATATTCTCCAACCGCCGCCATAATTTTCTTGATACTATATTTTTTCCCAGCAGGCATAATTTCGTTTCGCAGCTTATCATTCGGCGCGTGAAGCGAAATTGCCAAATTAATTTGCATTGATTCTTTAGAAAGTTTTCTTATTCCTTCCACAACTCCAGCAGTGGAAATGGAAATATGGCGGGCGCCAATACCCAATCCTTCTTTATCATTTAAAATTTTGATAGCGGCCAATACGTTTTCATAATTTAAAAACGGTTCGCCCATTCCCATAAAAACCACGCTGTCCACTTTTTGTTTTTCTTTTTTTAATAATCTCGCCGAACACAGAACCTGTTCAATAATTTCTCCGGGCAAAAGATTTCTTTTAAACCCCATCTTCCCTGTGGCGCAAAAAGCACAATTCAATGGACAGCCAACTTCGGAGGAAACGCAAACAGTATTTCGATCTTCATGGCGCATTAAAACCGATTCAATTTTAAAATCATCCGTGAGCGTAATTAAAAATTTTATTGTCGCGCCGTCATCGGAAATAATTTTTTTAAAATCAATTTTAAGCGGACATTCTTCATTTAATTTTTCACGTAACGCCGCCGGCAAATTAGTTGCTTCATCCCAATTTTCAATCAATTTAGAAAAAACCGCCTCTCGCGCCTGTTTTACGCGATAGGTCGGTTCATCCGCAAAAATTTTCTCTAATTTTTCTAAGTTCATATTTTAATGGCCATATTTTTTTTAAACTGCCCGACGCGCGTCCGCTCGAGTGCCGCCAAATATCCGCCGACTTTTAATTTTCTTCCCAAATCGCGGGCCAGCGCCCTGACATAAAATCCCGAGCCGGAGATAATTTTAATTTTGAGCAACGGCCATTTATATTTTATAATTTTTATTTTTTTAACTTCCACCGGACGTTTTATTAATTTCGGCGATTGTCCCCGCCTCGCCATTTTATAAGCTCGCACGCCGCCGATTTTTATCGCGCTGAAATTCGGTGGTAATTGCATAATTTTTCCACTAAACTTGGCTAATGCTTTTTCCACGTCAGCTCGCGATGGTTTTTTTACAAACTCCACGACTGATTTTTCTCCAGCCTCATCGTCTGTCGTGCTTTCCTCGCCAAACCGAATCGTCGCCATATATTCTTTTTCCAATTCCACAATTTCATGTAATTTTCTCGTCGCCTCACGGCCAATACCAACTACCAAAACTCCGCTAGCCAGAGTATCTAGAGTTCCGGCGTGACCGATTTTTTTAATACCGGAAATCTTCCGCAACTTATGGATTACATCAAAAGATGTCGGGCCTTTTGGCTTTCGGACGGCAATGATTCCATTTTTTATTTTTTTTTCCATTTTTATGGTTGCAAAATATCTTCAGTTCGTCCATTAATGGAAATCACCACGTCCGTCACGGTCGGAAATTGTTTTAAAGTTTCCCTGATTTGCGACGCGATAGCCGCAACCCGGCATGATCCGCCGACCTGAAATTCCAATTGCTCATCAAAATCAACATTGGCGATGCCGTTCGCCACAACCAAACTCTGGATCTTCACTCCCGGATTAATGCTCGTAAAATATCCTTCTGCTTTTTCGGCGTCAGTTGGCCCGGATAAAAGTTGCTCTAATGCGGCGCGCGCCACAGCTTCAGTTTTCGGAATTGTTCTTTCTACCGCGAAATTTTTCTGGCAATCCAAAACTTCCGGGTCAAAAATGCTGTTCCCAAAAAATACTTTCACAGTCATCGTTTCTTCTGCGTTCGTGTTTGCCGGCTGATTTACCAGCAGAATACCGCAACCTTCATTTGGTTTTGCCGCGCTCGGATTTCCGTGCTTTACCCATTCGCCATTTTCGCAAATCCAGCTGTCTTCTTCACTAAAAAATCTCACACCAAAAATTGCTGCTGCGGCAACAATCATAACTACTAAAATAACTAGAATTGTTTTGTTCATAATTTTTTAAAATTAACTATTTTTAAAATTTATAAATTACATCTTTCCTTTCCACCACAATCTCCCAACCAGTACGGCGTGCATGGTCGTATAATTTTTTATTCGGATTAAAACAAATCGGCCGGTCAACCATTTTCAAAAACCTGATGTCGCTTTCCGTGTCGCCAACCCCAACCGAACCATGAAGCGTCAGCCCCTCTTTTTCTATGGCTCGCCGCAAAACTTTTGATTTATCAGAAATCAAATCTAAATAAAGAACTTCGTCAGTAAATTTTCCTCGTTTGTCTGTTTTATAAATCCGCCCGTAAACTTTACTAAAACCAAGTTTCTTACAAAACGCTTCCACAATTTCCCGGGGCGAATGTGAAATAGCAAGCAAATAATAATTTTTCTTTTTTAAATCGCGAACCAAGTCGCGAGTAAAACGATAAACACGATTATGATGAAAAGCAATAACTTTTTTCGCCACTTTTAAAAATTTCTCTCGGCTAACGCCTTTAATACTTTTATTGTAAGCCAAAACTACTCCGCCGATATATTTATCATAAATATCTTTTCGATCCAACCAATTTTTATAATCCCGCGCGTAAATTTTTCTTAAACGCGCAGAAAATAAACCTTCAGCAATCATTGCCTCAACAAGTTCAATTAATAAACTGGAGCGAAAAATTGTTCCGTCAATGTCGAAAATCGCGACTTTTTTCATAAAACCTAAGTCTTTCTTATAATTGTAAGCCTCTGATAAATATGTTTATTTTCTGTTTTTATATCTTCAAAATAAAAAATATAATCGTTATCCGCGGCTTGAATTAACTCTTTAAGTGCCGTCTCTAAAGCTTTCCGCCAAGCGCGAAAATCTCTTCTTCCTCCATTTTTATTTCCGAAATCGACTACTTCACTTTTAAAAACTGGATAAAATACTGCTCGGCCGCCGGGCTTAAGATGCCTCAAAGCTGATTCAACGGTTGCCCCGACTTTTTGCCGCAAAAGTTCAAGATTTTCTCGTGCGACACCTCGCTCATCAATAAAAACTTGGTCTTCTTCATTCGCAATCGTGTATGGCGCGCTGCTGTGCGATACAATCAAATCAAATTGAGGTTCCTGCTTCAAGCCGAGTTTTTCCTTTAAATTTAAATTCTCAAAATCCGTTCCACCAATTTTTAAATTTTGTTTTTGATCAATACCGTCAAAGCTCGTGTCTGCGAATTCCCCCCTATCCAAAGATACTACCTGACAACCCAAATTCATCTGCCTTGTTTTATCGGCAAAATTCGCAAATCTTCCGGCGCCTACATCTAAAATAATTTTACCAACGGCAAAATCTTCTTCCTTTAAACCTAAATTTTTAACGTAAGATTTAAAAACCCTCTCGCGTTCCGCCTGCCTTCTTTCGGCCATGCGCTTTTCGTCGTCTCTTACCTGCGCAAATTTTCTTTCAGAATTCATAAATTAAAAAATTAAAAATTTTATTTTTCCACGCTCTGCGCCTCCCGCCGATAATTGCAATAGTCGCAATCGACCGCCGCCTCGGGAATTTCTTCTGATTTCAAACATTTATGCGCCTCAATTAATTTTCCTTCAACCCAATCGTCGTTCCCCTTGTATGCCAAAATATCCACATCAAATTCCAATTTTCCATCAAAAGCCGCTCGATCGGTTTTTCCATTTACGTAAACAAAATAACCCGTGTCTGAAACTTTAAATCCATTTCGCCTCAAAAGCCACTGGTAAATTTCCATCTGCCGTTTGTAACCCGCACGATATTCTTCATCTAAAGTAATTTCTTTCGTCGTGCTTGTTGCTTTATAATCCACCACTATTAATTCCTCATCTCCATTCACCCAGATATCATCAACTCCGCCCGTTACTAAAAAATTTGTTGGCTCGTGGAGATATGTAACTCCGCCCCGAAGCGAATCGCGCCAGGCGTCCATTTTTTCATGCGCGAAAGGGATCGCGGAAATTTTATATTTTTTCATCAATGGGTGCGCTTCGTGTTTTGCTCGATGAATATCAAATTCTTTTTTGAGCAGCGCATCAACCGCGGAATTTAAAGTAAAAGGAAATCCCGGCGGGCGATCAATCCCCATCCGACGATCAAGATAAAAACATCTGGGGCATTCGGTAAATAATTCCAATCTTGAACGGCTTAGTCTAAACGGTTCCCGCGACTTTGGATCAAAAACATTTCTCGTTCGGCGAGCGTTATAATATTGAGACATAGTTTTAAATTAATTTTCAAGCGTTTTTATTCCTTAAACTTATCATAAAAACGATAAAGAAGGAAGTGCTTAAAAAATAACAAAATTGACAAAAATTATATCCGCCGATAACATAACTATAGTCCCAACTGGGGAGAAAAAGGAGGAAGCGGGTGGAGGAATTACTAGCTCCTGTTCTTTCTGTTTTGAACAAACACTACGAATTAGGCGAAAAACTCAAGCGCTTTGTGGAACTGTTCGGCGGGCATGAAATCCTCTGCACTGGGGAATTGCGCTTCGGCCAAATCCAATGGTACGGTACCGCGGGATTTGCCATCTACTTCAAGGGTCTTTCTGATGGCGTTTCACCAGAACCACCAAAGCCAATTTCCGGAGCTTGCGCCGGGAAAGATGGCGTCCTCGTAATTTTCCGTGAATCAAACCTGCCCGTAACTTCAACGTTCACTCACAACGGCCAGGAGTACGTCGTGGTTTGCAACGAAACCCGAGGCCGTCTGCTACGTCAGCGCGTGCTCTTCTTGGCCGTACTTCGCGAAGCCGTGGAGAAGCTGGCTAAGAAATAACAAGGAGAAAAATTCAAACTCCCGACGGGACATAACCGGCGGGATTTTTTTATATAAAAATAAGCTTCGCTTCTCGGGGACTTGGATTCGAAGGCTCCTCGGTGCCGAAAGGACAAAGCGACCGGTTCGGGGGCTTAGTTGAACCTTCGCTCACAAACAAGGAAAAGTACAGATTTTGCATCTGTACTTTTCCTTGGCTCGGGGACTTGGATTCGAACCAAGATTACCAGGGCCAGAACCTGGCGTCCTGCCATTAGACGATCCCCGAATAATTATTTTTAACTCACCACCGTCCCGCCAAATTCTTCCAAAACTTTTCCCACCTCAAGTGGTGGCGGCCCGGACGGCTCGGGCAAATCAGCCACGACGCCCGCTACTCTAACATCGCCACCCGTCACTTCTTTGATTAAATTTCTCAAAACCAAATTATTTTTACTTTCATTAATTCTTTCTTTATGAAAACGATATTTAAAACCGATCTGCAATGTTCCATTTTCAATTCCAATCGGCTGGCCGATGCGCAAAATAAAAACTAATGCCGGACTCCGATCTGCCACAACTCGCAAAAGATCAAACCACTTTTCCTTCACTTGTTCTAAAGTTAAAGTCGTTTCACCTGAATTCGTTTCTGCCAAAATTTCATTATTTTTTTTTACGCTTTCTTTTCCGGGCAAAGGTTTAATTTTTGGATGTATTTCTGAAACCGGAGCTGAAGGTTTTGACGACGGCGCAATGAATACAGCGGTTTCTTTTACCGCGGAAAATCCTCCGACAATTTCTACTACCGCCATTTCAAGAGGCAGCTGGGCAATATCTGAAAATTTTAATTCTTGTTTTTTTTCTATAAAAAGTTCCAGCCAGTTAATCAGTTTGTGCGGTTCAATATCTTTGGCAAATTGAAGAATTTTTTTCTCCGAATCTTCGTCGAGATCAAAAGCAAATTCTGCCAAGCTTCCACTCACTCCGGCAAGCAAAATTTTTCTCAAAAATTCCACGAGGTCGGCGGTGAATTGCGAGAGGTCAATCCCCTCTTCCACAAGTTTATTAACGAGCCGCAACGCTTTTTCCGCATCGCGCGTGGCAAGATGTCCGACAAAATCACCAACCAAATTAAAATCAGATTTTGGAATAACAAGTTCTGCCTGTTCGCGGCTGATTTTATTTTTCGCGTCGCGAAGCGCGAGTACTTGACCGAGCAAACTTTCAGAATCGCGAACGCATCCTTCAGAGGCGCGAGCAATACTTTCCAAAATACTCTCATCGACTTCCACCCTTTCCATACTCAAAACATATTTCAAACGCTCCACAATTTCCCGACGGGAAATTTTTTTAAAATCAAATCGCTGACAGCGGGAAATTATTGTCGCCGGAACTTTATGAATCTCGGTCGTGGCCATGATAAAAATTACTCGGGGCGGTGGCTCTTCAATAGTTTTCAAAAGCGCGTTGAAGGCCGAAGTGGAAAGCATGTGCACTTCATCAATGATGAAAACTTTGTATTTCCGGCGTGATGGCGAAAACTTGGCGTTCTGGACAATATTGTCGCGAACGTTATCAACTCCGGTGTGGCTTGCGGCGTCAATTTCCACAATATCCAAATCCCGACCGGAAGTAATTTCCTCGCACGAACTGCATTTATTGCACGGCTCTGACTCGCCCTCTTTCCGCTTTTCGCAGTTTATGGCTTTCGCCAAAAGCCTGGCGGCTGTGGTTTTGCCAATACCGCGCGGTCCGCAAAAAAGATAGGCGTGGGCAACTTTGTCGGTTTCAATTTCATTTTGTATGGCAATCTTAATATGGTTCTGGTTTGTCATTTCCTTCCAAAGTTGCGGCCGATATTTTCTATATAATGTTGTGGACATAAAAAAATATTATTCCCTGAGCGGAGCGCAGCGGAGTCGAAGGGCCTTCGACAGGCTCAGGCCATAACTAATTACTTGCCCTATCTTATACCTTTTTTCTGAATTTGGCAAATGGAAAACCCACCCTACTTAATTACGGACTGACACCCTTTAGGGTGTTATCCAAATACAATCATAACCGCCTAAAGGCTGTCAGTCCGATTTATTAAAAAATAAAAGACCCCCGAATTCCATGCCGAAGCACAAAATCCAGGGGTCAAAGAAGATCGAGAGTCCAAGGGTCCGAGTGACCCGGCCGGTTTTAAGGGCCGAGTTACCCGGGATCCGAGGACACTACTTGCGACGGACCAGACGGTCGCGGTCGCGCCATTCGTCGTCGAGCCAGCGGAAGCTCACGACCCAGAGGCCGCCGTGCCAGCGGAGGCCGGCGACGTTCAGGGCGGTATTCACCATGTAGCGCAGGACCGTGCCGGGGAAGACGAGGTAGAACTTACGCATCTCTTCCGGAATCTCGGCCCGGTGTGCGAGGACGAGCTTCAGATCGGCGAGGCCGAGGTTCGCCTTCGCCTCGACGGCGCGCCTCCGCATCGTCTTGCCGTCGACGGCGAACTCACCTTCCCGGAGGAAGGAGAGGAACTCGAGGTCGCCGACCGACTTCAGAGTCGGTTCGACGTCCTCGACCACCGTGTAGCCGAACTCGGCGGCGACGGCGGACGAGGGCATCTTCACCTCGGCCTGCCCCCGGACGACCAGCAACATTTGAGTGAGCAGATTGCCCTCGGACATCTTCTTGACGTCGGCGTTGGTCCAGCCGTTGCGGCCGAAGGCCATCGCCAATTCGTGCGCCTGCCCGGTCGTCATTTTGAACTCGTCGCTCATGACATGTTCTCCTTCTTTGCAACTGGTTCGGCTGAACCCTGTTGCTTCTTCTGGCCGGGAGACATTCCCAGCCAACAAGATATTATAAAATAATTTAACAGTTTTGTCAACCCGCACAATGTCCTTCCCGCGAAAGCGGGAATCCAGAATTATAAGCTGGATCCCCGGGTCAAACCCGAGGATGACAAAAAGGTTGTTCTTTTATAGAAGAACAACCTTTTAAAAATATAATTTTCTAAAAATTTACTCCGCCACACGCTTAATCACATTCTCCACCGCCGCCCATTTTGACGGCGTGTTTTTAGGAATCAGAATAACTGCCTCGTCGCCCGATTCACCCCTAAAGAAAGTTACAGGCGCTGTGAGCACTCGCCACTTTTTTCCGCCGGAGGCAACTGTCCAGCCGCCAGATTCTGATTCTTCGAGCATTCCGACTACACGATTCCGCTCAATCGGCCCGATTTGTTTGAAAAGAAAATTTCCGCGGGCATTGATAGTTAATTTTAAAATATCACCTTCTACCAATTTTGATTTTGAAGCATAGTTCGACGGCACAAGATATTCTTTCCCGTCGGCGCCAATCATATTTTGACCGTTGAAAACTCCTTCCATAATTCGCTCGCCCGATTCGCCGTAAGCCACATCCGGCTGGGAAACGGTTTTTAATCCAGCAAACATCGGCACGGCGGAAGGCGCGGCAGCAATATCGGAATCCAGAAAACTTTGTTTAATTTTTTCTTCAAACTTTGGCGCGTCCTCGCCCAAAAGACAATTTATTCTCCGCAAATTATCCTGCGTTTCTTTGACGATTTTTTTAATCAATTCTATTTTTTCAAAATTGAACGAAATTTCTAAATCTTTAAGTTCGGTTTTGGCCGGCGCGTCATAAATTTTTGGCATTGCTTCTGTTGGCATTCCCTCTATCGGCACAACTGCCGGCATTGCTTCGCCGAATGTTTCATTTTTATTTTCACTAACATCATTTGATGAACCAAAAAAATCGTTTTGATTTTGTCCCAACATAACTTTTCTTTTTTATTTTAATTATTTATTATTTTTTATAAACTCCGTTCCCCTGCCATTGGCCCGGCAACACTCGCCGGAGTTCCGAGCTGCGTCCGCTCGGAGATCTCGGCTTCCACAATTGTTTTATCGCGACCGTATTTTAATCTGGCAAGTTGCTTCAAGGCCTGCGCTAATTCCGCGTCGCCTTTTTGCGGCGCAAGGGTTTGCATATTAAAAGCCTTTGAGGCGGTGTTATCAATCAAAAGTTTTATGTAAGCCGTGTATTTTTCCACATTCAACAAATCGTATTCATTGACTGTTGGCGCAAATTCTTTAGCAATTGTTTCCACGTCATCCACACCGATTCGGAAAGATATCATTGTGCCGGCATTGCCAAAAACCGCGTCACGAATTTTTGTGTCATTATCTTTTACCAGTTGTCCGACATATTGATGAGCAATCGTAAGGCACAGCCGATATTTTCTCGCCTCGGATAAAATCGTGGCGATGCTGTCGGTGATGAAATTCTGGAACTCATCAATGTAAAGATAAAAATCATGGCGCTCGGCTTCCGGAAGTTCTGCTCGACCCATCGCCGCCATCTGGAGTTTGGAAACGATAATCAAACCCAAAAGTTCACTGTTCACTTCGCCGGTTCTGCCTTTTGCCAAATTAACGAGCAAAATCTTTTTCTTGTCCATTATTTCCCGAAAATCAAATCCGGAATGGGACTGGCCAATAATATTTCTCATCATTTCATTTTCCACAAAACGGCCGACCTTAGAAATCAAATATCCAAGCATTTCTGATTTATGAAAATCCGAAGTCTTGGCCATTTCTTTTTCCCAAAACGCGCGGACGACGGGATCTTTAACTTTCGCCACCCAGGATTTCTGAAAATCATTATCGGAAAACATTCTCGGAATCTCCGCGATCGTCCCGGGATTTGCTAGATCCGACATCAACGTCAGCATAACATTTCTCATGTTGTGTTCAAACATCGGACCAATCATTTCCGGCGGGAAAAGTTTGTAAAAAATCGCGATCATTTCCTGAACAGCAAAATCCTTTTGTGATTCATCTCTAGCTTCAAGCATATTCAAACCGATCGGCCGATCCGCGTCCGACGGATCAAAAATAATCACGTCGTCCAGCCGTTCTTTCGGCACGCCGGTTAAAATATCTTCAATCAAATCGCCATGCGGATCAACCACGGCCACGCCTTCGCCGTTTTGAATATCTTGTTTAGCCATGTTGGACAAAAGCACGGATTTACCAACGCCGGATTTACCAATAATATAAACGTGGCGGCGGCGATCTTCCCGTTTGATTTTCACCATTGCCTCCACTCCTCGATAAGTCGACTTGCCAAGAGTCAAACCTTCTTTTGGCATATTAACCGGTGGCGCGGCTTTTTTCGCCAAAAGCCACTGAATATTCGGCGCTTCGGTCCAAGGCGACGGAAAGTGGAAAAGACTGGCCATTTCTTCCGAGTTCAAAACAACTTTTCTCTTTTCGTAAAAACTACGATGAATAAAATTATTAATCACTCTTTTTAACGCCCGCCCGCCTGGCGCCGTGCGCACAAAACTATTGCCATATTGATAAATATTATATTGAGAAAAAGCGTTAGTGATGTTGTCCAAATTCATTTTCGCCCGCGCGGAGTTCGGCGACGACGAAACAATTCTGATATTAACATCAACTCCAGCCTTGCTGGCTTTTTCTTCAAGACCCTTGACCATTTCCTCTTCCATTGGCGAAAGGCGATAAATCTCCGGTTGAGGTTTCATCTGGTCTTCTGGTTTCTTTTTCCCTCCTCCAGAGAACGCTCTACCAAGTTCACCCAAAATTTTCATGAAAATATTCCCGCTGATCGATGACATCGCTTCGCTAAATTTTTTGCCTTGCTGCATTTCTTGGGCGATTTTTATGCCCGGCTGCCGCCACTCTTTGCGCGCGCTACGCAGGACAAATTGAATCGCCGCTCCCTCATCTTTTTCCAATTTTGACAAAACATTCGTCAAGCTGTTCATCGGATCAGTCTCCATCTTTTTATAAGTTTTTATCGGAAAAAAATGCGGGCGCTTGAAAGTTAAATAAGCGCCACGGATATCGCCCGTCGGCGTAAAAATATTATAATCTTTAACTTCTTCAATAAAAGCTTCGTGATAATTCGCCCTGATTTGTTGTTCAACGTATTCCTGCAAATATTTTGGCATGGCTACGTAAAAAGAAATAAATCCTTTATCGGCAACAATCTCAAAAGCAAGATAATCGGTGCGACCAGTGAACCAAGCACCAATTCCTTTTTGTGCCTTTAATCCGCCGATCGACGCGAAGAGCGATTCGGCCGTGGCGATTCCTTCTTGGATTGTTTGAACAGTAATTTCTCTCTTTTCTTGCGCCTGAGCTCTTTCCGCTGATTCTTTTGGCACAGTCACAAGTAAAACAATATTCCGGAAAGAAGTGGACATTTTTGTCCGATGATGCAAAAATCTTCTAAGTAAGTAAATAAAAAACCACGATCCCAAAAAAATCGCGGCAAGCGTGAAAACCATTATTCCGAGTGGACTTTCAATAAATCCCCCAACTTCCGGCGGTATTTCCGCGGTCGGAATGGCAATCTGATAAACGGAAAAAATAAAAATCGCGGCGAGCGCTGTCCTCGGAAACCATCCTTTTATTTTATGCCAAGTTTTTTTTTCTAAATCCTCCATAAAAATTCTATTCCATTTTTTTCTCTGACATCACTACCACTTTATCCGTTTTTATTTTTGCTTCCTGTTCCAGAAAAAATTTATTAACTCCGGGAATAATTTTTAACCACGCGCGGATTAATTTTAAAATTTTCCGGGCGACGACTTTACCCGCCTCCACCATTTTTTCTATTTTTGAAGCCGTTTCCTCACCTTTTTCCTTGAACACCGCTTGTTTTTCCGGCGGCATGGAAAAATAAAAAGATTCAAGATCTTCCTCTAGTATTTTTTCAATTTTAACTAAAGTTTCACTCTTCGCGGGCTTTTCCGTGACAGGATGAACCACGGCGGCGACGAGCGGCTTTTTCCCATTCTTCTCTTCAACTGGAGCAACTTTCTCCCACTCCGGCCTGGGCGCCTTTTCCCCTTCAACTTTTTTCTCGGGGATTGCAGAAATCTCATGCTCGGGAATCGCCTCCTCTAATCCCCCTATTTTTTCTATTTTATCTTTAATATCCATCTGTTTGTTTTACGTTTTATTTAAAAATTGTATCACATTTCCAAAATTTATGCTAAAATTAAGTTGTTGATAACTTTTATAAAATATTTTTTATAAAAACTTTTAGGGGGAATATGATAAAAAACGTCCTGGAATTTCGGAACGCAAAATTTTCTTGGGTAAATGTTACAAAAAATAGCGAAAAAGAGACTGAATACCTGCGGAAAAAATTTGGTTTTCACGAACTTGATTTAAAAGATTGCCTGCCGCCGCTTCAACGGCCAAAATTGGTAGTCCGTCCGGAGTATTTGTTTATGATTTTGCTTTTCCCGGTTTTTGACAAAAAAACCAGGATTCTCCACGCTTCGGAAGTGGATTTTTTTATTACCAAAAAAACGCTCGTCACGGTAAATAATAATGAGCTCATCCCTCTCCGGGAAATTTTTTCCGGATGCCAAAATGAAAAAGAAAAATGCGCGAATCCGACCGATCTGCTACACAAAATTCTTCACGAGCTCCTGATATCTTGTTTTCCCATGCTCGTCCACATTTCAACCGATATTGATAATGTGGAAACAAAATTGCGGTCTGAATTTGAAAAGGGAACAATTACGGAAATCCTCCGCATCAAAACCAACATTGTTAATTTCCGTAAAGCAATGCAGCCGCACAAGCAGGTCATCAGGGCTCTCGTCGCCGAAGCTCCGAAATTTTTCCCGACTCAGAAAATGAAAATTTATTTTGAAAACTTGGTAAACAACACTAAAGAAATTTGGGATCTTCTGGATAATTATAAAGACACAATCGACGCATTGCACGGAACCAATGCCTCCCTGATTGATTTTCGCATTAACGAAATAATGAAAACTCTGACTATCTTTTCCGTGATTGTTTTTCCGTTAACGCTTTTGGCCGCACTCTTTGGGATGAATACGCCTGGTATGCCTCTCACCGACCACCCTTACGGTTTTTGGATAATTCTCGGAGGAATGATGTTCGGCGCCTTGGGGCTCCTCTTCTTTTTTGAAAAGAAAAAATGGCTGTAAATTTATCGGCCATTTAACCGCGAAACTTTTTAACCTTTTGCCCTTCAGTCGTATCTTCTACCACATAACCCTGTTTCTCAATTTCCGCGCGCAGCTCATCCGACTTTTCCCAATCTTTATTTTTTCTCGCCTGCTCGCGTTCCGAAAGCAGGTTTTTTATTTTTTCAGAAATTTTTTCTTCTTTCAATATTTCCAAGCCAAAACCCAAAACTCCATCCATTGCAAGAAGTGTCCTTTCGGCAATATTGACCTCATCTTTAGAAATTCCCCGAGAGATGGCCACATTAATTTCTTTTACAAAATTTAACAAAGCCGCCAGCCCTCCGGAAATATTTAAATCATCACTAAGCGCCGCTTCAAAATCAACAAAATTTTTCTCTGCTACCCCGAAGAGTTTATCATCTCCGTCTGCTTTATAATCTACACCATTTAATCTTGTCCACGTTTCATCAATTTTTGTGATATTTTTTTCCGCCGCCCCTAAACTTTCAAAAGTAAAATTCAATGAATCGCGATAATGTGTGGAAAGTAAAAGATAACGAAGCGCCCGCGGGGAAAATCCTTTTTCCAAAATTTGATTCAGGGTATAAAAATTTCCTTTTGATTTGCTCATTTTTTCTCCGTCCACCATCAGATGTTTTACGTGCAGCCAATAACGGACAAACTGTTTTCCTGTCGCGCCTTCGGATTGGGCGATTTCTGATTCATGATGCGGAAATTTATTATCCTCACCACCGGTATGAATGTCTATTGTTTCTCCCAAATATTTCATTGCCATAGCTGAACATTCAATATGCCAACCCGGATAACCCTTTCCCCAGGGCGAATTCCATTGCATTATGTGTGACGGATTTTTTATCCATAAAGCAAAATCATACGGGTGCTTTTTTTCTAGGTTTACTTCCACCCGCGCGCCAGCGATAAGATCTTCCAGCTTGTTTCCGGACAACTTCCCCCAATCAGAAAATTTTGATAAATCAAAATAAACTGAGCCATTAACCTCGTAGGCATAACCATTTTTAATTAACTTCTCTATAATTTTTATCATTTCCTTAATATGGTCCGTTGCCTTTGGATATTTCCAGGCTTTCAAAAAATTCATTTTCTTCGCGTCCGCGAAAAACGCTTTAGCAAAAAATTTTGCAATCTGCCAAGGATCTTTTTTCTCGCGCCGCGCCGCGGCTTCCATTTTATCTTCTCCAGCTTCCGCGTCGGATGTCATGTGTCCAACGTCAGTAATATTCATCACTTGCTTAACTTTATAGCCTTTAAATTCCAAAAATCGCCGAAGCAAATCAGCAATCAAAAAAGACCGAAGGTTTCCAATATGAACATAATCATAAACCGTCGGTCCGCAAGTATACATTGTTACCAATTTCTTTTTATTTTTTTCTTCAGATAAAGACTGAAAAATTTCTTTTTGTTTTGTAAGAGAATTATAAAGTTTTAACATGACATGAAATATTTTTATTTTGATTTGTCAAAAACTATAACTTACAACAATATATTTCATCAATATAACCACCGCTTGCAGCACTAAAACTTAAACCCGCAATAAATTTGTTATCAGGGCATAACAAATCATAATAAGAGGCAACTAAACCGCTAACCGAATGCCAGCTACATGTCCCCCTTACATTATTGTCAGCTAAAAAATCACCAGTAGTTCGCATCGTTCCTACGACGTCCATTTTATAAGACGGCGCCGCGGTCCCAATGCCGACATTAGTACCATTATCATAAATTTGCGAATTACCAACCGTACTCGCACCCGTAAATTTTGCTAAATAATTCGCTGTTCCGCTACCGCCGACTCCTGAAGGAATATCTGTCCAAACCGGAGCGCCTGCGCCCTGACTTTTTAAAAATTGCCCGTTAACTCCCGCCGCTGTGAAAGCATAAGCCGCGCCAGTGCCATAAGCTACGCCGCCCGCGGTGGGCGCAGCCGAACCGCCCGTGCCTCCGCTAGCAGTTCCGAGAACCGCGTCAGCGCTCACCACTCCGCCCGCCGCTTTTAAAACGCCATTTAACGCACCTATCTTCAGGCTTCCAAATATTCCTGTGCCAGAAATATTTAAATGTCCAACTTGCGCCACGCCGGGGGTCGCGGCCTGCAACTGCACTGCCGCTGCTGCTGCCGGACAATTTGTTCCATCTTGCAAACAAACGTTTTTGCCCAAAACAGTTGCATCACCAACAACCGTCAAGGTACTGTTAACTCTCAACTCATCTGCAATCTCGACATAATTAGCAGGATAATCAATATCAGCTCTTAAAACTAAATTTCCCGCATCAACTCCGGGATTAGCTGAATCAACCTGTAAAAGGCCATGAGTTCCCAAGTGACGCATACCCATAGACTTGGCATTAGTTACGTCAACTGCGTGAATATAGCCTCCGCTTCGCGCCGTGAGTTGAGTACCAGAAACGAAAGAATCGCTCAAAATACCATTACTAAAATTAAACATAGCTTGGGCGTCCACCCACTTTATATATTTTGAACCATCATCAAAATAAATATAATCATCGTTGTCCGCCGCGCCCATCCCAACTTTTAAATTTCCGCCGACCGTAAGGATGTCCGTAGCTTTATCAAAGGTCAACCCAGCATCACCCGTAAAAACTCCGCCGTCGTTGAATTGAAGCTGCCCGTCTCCGCCGCCGGGCGCGACGCCCGCGGGCCAAGCACCTAAACAATTTCCTTGGATACAAAGCTGCTCCGCATTTAACACTCCATTCCCCTTATATCCTCCCGCTGGCGCACCAACTACTTCGGCCGAGGCATAAACTCCCTTGCCTCCCAAAAAATATCCTCCCCAACCGTCAGCTGCGCCAGATTCTCCATAAACCGCGCTACTGCCTGGACCGCTTGCTTGGAAAAATCCGCCATAACTTGCGCCGCTTCCTTTAACTCCAATCCCCAAACTGCCCGCCGCCGTAAAATAACCGCCAACATTTGCCACCGCACCGTTGCTTGTTGCTTCGCCATAAACAGCCATTACATTTCCAGCGCCGGTTGCTTCGCCATAAACACCACGAGCGAAATTAGTCGCACTAGAAGTCTTTCCATGAACACCGTAATTAATTCCTGCAGCAGCAGCCGCTTCACCATAAATTCCCTTGCCATTACCTGCTGTACTTACTCCCCTGATCGCCGGCGTTAAATTTGTGTTTGCGTTTATTTGTCCGGCTACGTCCAGTTTGTAAGCAGGATCTGTTCCAATGCCGACATTACCGTCACTTGTTAAAATTAATCTATTATCAGTTCTCCAAAAACGAAGTTGGTCTGTCGCCACATCGCGATAAATTGCCCAGTGAGTATCTATGGCCGGACTGCCAAAATCAAATTCTGGATTACTGCCCGGCGCTGGCAAAAGATAAATTCTCGGAGCCACTCCGCCAACCATTAAATTAAACGCTGTATTTGTTGTCCCAATTCCCACATTACCAGCGGCACCAATCTGTATTCGTCCAACTCCATTCGTTTCCAAAGATAAAGGCACATTATCATTTGTTCCCAAAACCGCGGTTGGACCGAAACCAACATTCCCTTCATCAACAAAAGCACTCACTGCTTCCGGCCAATTGTTACGGCAATTTCCTTGAATACAAAGCTGCACAGCGTTCAAAGTTCCCGCGCCCATGTTTCCGCCAGCTGGGGCGCCGATAACTGCTCCGCTTCCAACAACAAAATTCCCGCCGATAGTTAAATCGCCTGTTTTAATTTGCGCCCCCGCGCCAACATTAATTGGAGCTGGAACATTATCACCCGGCGGCAGGGCCGACGGCTCGGTCCATGCAATTGCTTGCGCATAACGTAAACCAAGACCACTAGCTATGCTAAAAATAATAAGGACCAATGAAATGAAAAAAAGTCTTTGGCGCATAATTTATAAACTTTATTAACTTTATTAAGTATAGCATAAAAAAACAAATAAAAAAACCGCCGGACTCGCGATATGCTCGCTTGTCCGGCGTAACCTCCATTATTTTAGCCCTTCTTTCCTGCCAATCCCTCGTCGTGTGTTGCGTGTTCTGCTGCGTAGACCTCGGGAGAAAACCCCTCCTTGCAGTGTTGGCAGTAGACTACGGGTTCAGACGACGAAGAGTCATGAACAGTCTCACCCGGGACCGGTTTGGGAGGAGGCGCTACAACCGATGCCCGCCCTCCTGCCGGAGCCCCGACAATAGTCGGTGTGTGTGGCGCGGCTTTGGGGCAACTCGCCTTGTGCGCGTCGAACGCGCCGCGATCGGGAAATTTCCCGCCGCAAGCCGCGCAAGTGATGCTCCCAGCGGCGTCCTGAAAAGTGTCATCCGCTCCCAAGGTAAGCCGCTGAACGGTTTCCTCCCCGTCTGAAGTGTCGTCCTCCAGAGCTCCGAGTTGCGCTGCCCAAAGGGCGAGTTCGTGTTCGCGGTGGGCGCACACTTCTTCGCGGTCGGCAATAGCTACCTCCCGCTTATCAAGAGCCGCAACAATTTCTTCCTTGCGCTTGGCGCGGCTGATGATGCGTTTTGCCTTCTCAAGTCCGCCAGCAGCTTCAAGCGTATGTTCTGCCGCTCCAAGCTGCCCTTCGAAGTCGGTTCGTTCCTGTCTCAGTTGATCTTGAAGCCGGTGCAGTTCTTCTTCCCTGCCCCCAACTTCCTCTTCGCGGCGAGCGAGAATCCTCTCTGCTTCGTCTGCGGCGCCCTTTCGACTTTCTGCTTCTTCTGTCTGTCTCGTGGCCGCAGCTTCGCGAGTCTCGGCTTCTCTGACGCGTTGCGCCGCGTCTTCCGCGGCGCGCTTCGCACTCTCCTCGCGAGTCTCGGCTTCTCTGACGCGCCGATCAGCTTCTTCCCTGTCTCTCTGGATCGCGGGACTATCTTCTTCAAGAGTCCGCAATCCAGCTTCAACCTGCGCTCTCTTCTCTTCCAGATCGCGCTGTGCAGCAAGGAATTCTTCCTTGCCGCGCGCGACAGCAACGCTCTCTGTTCTCAGGCGTTCTTCTTCGGCCCGGACATGCCCGCGGAAAGCTTCGCTGCGTTCCAGGAGTCCGCGCTCGGCTTCATGAATTTCGTCATCACGGCGGGTGCAGAAAGCTTCCCTTTCTTCCACGGCTCGCTTCGCCGTGGCAAGTTCTTCTTGCTCCCGCTTCAGGGTTGCCTCGCGCGTCGCAAGATCATTGCCCAAACGCTCCTGCTCGCTCTTCTGCTCTTGCAGTTTGGCTTGCAGGTCGTCTGCCTCTCGCTTCTGTTGATCGAGTTCCTTCGCTAGTTGGTCAAGCTCTGCGCCGCGCTGCTTGTTCTTCTCGGCCTGTTCCAAAACGCTCGGCTGGACAAGCCGGACAAGGCGATCAAACTTCTTCTCGTTCTTGCCCTTGCGGGACAAGATGGCGAGAATGATGAGCACAAACACGAAAGCGGTGACGGCAACTGCCAAAACGATGTGGTTGAAATTCGTCTTCTGAACTTCAATCTGCTTCGGCTGTCGGGAAAACACCGCCCGGAAGTCCGCCTGGGATTCGCTGTACTTGCCTTGAAGCTCAGCCTTCGCGGCAACGAGCGATTCGTTCTCGCTCTGGAGATTGTCGCGTTCCTGCGCGAGGGCCGCAAGCTCGGACTTCTCCGTCTCGCGCGCCTTCCGCAATTGAGCCATCTCCGCGCGGAGCGCCACAACTTCGGCGTTCAGCCGAACACTCTCAGTCTGGAGCGTGGCGCGGGGCACGGGAATGACAAGCGTCTTGCCGGCAATGAGGTATGGCCTTGGCCGACCGCAGAGAGCTTGGCGTTCGCCATTACGCAACGTGACTGTGTGCGGATTACCGCAGCTCATCCCATAGGCCGAGCGCGGATTGGCTGCCAAAAGCTCTTCCTGGGTCAAACCGAATTGCGCTGCCACCCGAGGCAGCCGATCTCCCCATTGGACAAGGTAGGTCTGGGATTCCCCTGTCTCATCGGCAGGCTGATCCGCCGAAGCGGAAGCCGTTCGGATGAGCCCGAATACCAGAACGAAAAGGACAACCACCTTTTTCATTGTTTCTCTCCTTTGGCCCAATGGCCAAGAAGCGAATTTCAAAGGAACGAAGCCTGCCTAGACGGCAAGGCGAGCCTACCCGCTATTGGGCAAACCTCACTATACTTAAATGTTTTTTCTCTGTTTTGTCAAGAGTTTTAAATAAAAAAACCGCCGCCGATATTTAGCAACGATTTTTACAATTAAAATGATAAAATTTACCTAGCAGCGAATTCTTCCAATAATTCCTTCTGTCGCTTGTTTAAATTAGTCGGTGTGACCACCACAATTTCTACCAATTGGTCTCCGCGACCGTAACTATTCAAATGCGGCACGCCTTTCCCTTTCAAACGAAAAATCTGCCCCGACTGCGTTCCGGCTGGAATAGTTAATTTAATTTTTCCGTCTAAAGTTTCTATTTCAATTTTATCGCCAAGCGCCGCCTGCGAAAAATTTATCTCCACTCTACTTAAAATATCATCTTTCTTTCTTTTGAATTCTTTGTCCGGCACGACTCGCATCGTCACGAAAAGATCTCCGGATTTTCCGCCGTGTTCGGCTGCCTCTCCTTCGCCGGAAATTTTTATTGTTTCGCCATCATCAATCCCGGCCGGGATTTTTATTTTTAATTTCTGGCTGTCACGAACTATGCCCTTGCCACGGCAGATACTACATTCTTTTTCCGGAATTTTTCCGACTCCTCCACATTTATCACATGTTGTGACGGTTTGAATGTTTCCTAAAAATGTCCGCTGGACAACTTGCACCCGGCCCGCGCCGCCACAATTTGGACAAGTGGTAATTTTACTTTTTGGATCAGCGCCGCTCCCGCCGCAATTCTTGCAAACAGATGGCTTATACATTTCTAAAATTTTCTCCGCGCCAAAAATCGCTTCGCGAAAATCAACGCGCATTTCAACTTCAATATCCCGGCCGCGGCTTGCTCGCCCCCTCTTCCGCCCGCCGCCAAAAATATCGCCAAAACCAAACATCTCTCCCAAATCTCCCATATCAAAACCATTGGCAAATCCAGAAAAATCCCGGAAGCCGTCAAAACCAGAAAATCCACCCTGGCCTTGCGCGTTTTCAAAGGTGGTTCCGAATTGATCGTATTGCTGGCGTTTCTCCGGATTGCCAAGAACTTGGTAGGCTTCGTTTATTTCTTTAAACTGATCAGCGTTGCCGCCGTTTTTATCCGGATGATATTTGTGCGCCAACTCGCGGAAGGCTTTTTTAATTTCTTCCGCGGACGCGCTTTTCGAAACGCCTAAAATTTTGTAATAATCTTTTGCCATTTATTTCACCTCTTCATATTCCCCTTCTACTGTTTTATCTTTTTTATTATCCTTCTTCTCATCTCTTTTTTCATCATTATTCCCTGAGCCTGTCGAAGGGCCGCCGGCTGCTGGACCACCTTGCGGCGGCTGTTGCTGCTGATACATGGCCGCGCCGACTTTCTGCGCTGTTTGCGCTAAATCATCAGCCGCTTTTTTAATAGCTTCTTTATCTTCACTATCCTTCACTTTTTTCAACGCTTCCATTTTTTCTTCAATCGCTTTTTTATCTTCGGGCTTAACTTTATCGCCCGCGTCTTTTAACATTTTTTCCGTGGTGTAAATTATTGTCTCAGCGGTGTTTCGCAAATCAATTAATTCTTTTTTCTTCAAATCGTCGGCCGCGTGCGCCTCGGCTTCTTTTTTCATTCGCTCAATTTCATCTTTTGATAAACCGGTTGACGCGGTAATGGTAATTGATTGCTCAACGCCGGTCGCTTTGTCCTTGGCTTTCACATTTAAAATGCCGTTGGCGTCAATGTCAAAAGTAACTTCCACCTGCGGCACGCCGCGCGGCGCAGGAGGAATTCCCGAAAGCATAAATCTTCCCAAAGTTTTGTTGTCGGAGGCCATTGGCCGTTCGCCTTGCAAAACATGAATTTCAACTGATGTCTGTCCATCAGCCGCCGTAGAAAATACTTGCGATTTGGAAGTCGGGATTGTAGTATTTCTATTTATCAATGGAGTCAACACTCCGCCCAAGGTTTCAAGACCCAAAGTTAATGGCGTGACATCAAGCAATAAAATATCGCGGACTTCTCCCTGCAAAACTCCGGCTTGAACTGCCGCGCCAATCGCCACGACTTCATCCGGATTCACCGACAAGTTTGGTTTTTTTCTAAAAAAGTTTTCCACGGTCTGGAGAACCAAAGGCATTCTCGTCATTCCGCCGACCATTACCACTTCTTCAATATCTTTAATATCCATCTTCGCGTCCTCTAATGCTTTTTTGCACGGCTCCAAAGTCGCTTGAACCAAATCGCCGACCAGCTCTTCCAATTTTGCTCGCGTCATTTTCATTACCAAGTGTTTCGGGCCGGCCGCGTCGGAAGTAATAAACGGCTGATTGATTTCTGTTTCCATGGCGGTTGATAATTCTATTTTTGCTTTTTCCGCCGCTTCTTTAATTCTCTGCAACGCCAAATTATCTTTTGATAAATCAATTCCCTGATCTTTTCTGAATTCATCCAAAATCCACTGAATAATTCTCTGGTCAAAATCATCGCCGCCCAAATGCGTGTCGCCGTTTGTGGATTTTACTTCCACCGTGTCCTGGCCAATATCCAAAACAGAAACATCAAAAGTTCCGCCGCCCAAATCATAAACCACAATCTGCTGGCCTTTCTTTTTATCCAATCCATATGCCAAGGCCGCGGCAGTCGGTTCGTTAATAATTCGGCGCACTTTCAAGCCCGCGATTTCTCCGGCTTCTTTCGTCGCCTGGCGCTGCGCGTCGTCAAAATAAGCCGGCACGGTAATTACCGCTTCCTCTATTTTTTCTCCTAATTTTTCTTCCGCGTCGCTTTTCATTTTTTGCAAAACCATGGCGGAAATTTCCTGCGGAGAATATTCTTTGTCAGACATTTTTATTTTCACGCCGACTCCGGACTGAACAATTTTAAAAGGTGAAACTTTCATGTCGCGCTGAACTTCCGTGTCGTCAAACCTCCGGCCGATTAAACGCTTAATGGAATAAAGCGTGTTTTCCGGATTTGTCACCGATTGGCGCTTGGCAATTTGCCCAACCATTCTCTCGCCGCTTTTTGTTACAGCGACAACCGAAGGCGTGGTTCTCGCGCCCTCTTTATTTTCCAACACTTTCGGCTCGCCACCTTCAATGACGGCCATGCAGGAATTTGTAGTTCCGAGATCTATACCTAAAATCTTTGGCATATTTTTTATGATTATTTATTTTTTATTCTTTATTATCTTCTACAACAATACGTTTTTTAAGATTTCCCAAATCATTTTGTTTTCTCTCAAACTCCCAATACATTTTTGAAAATAATTTTTCTTTCTTAAAATGTTTAAAAAGAAAAATGCTGAAAAAAAATGTAACTGTGTAGATAAATAGATAGTAGAATAAACTTCCCGTATCAAAGACATTGAAGATATAATTAGCGAGTATATTTCCTAAAATTCCTATAAAAATACCTTCAATAAAAAATTTGTATCCGAGAATTGTGTTAAAACATTCCGTGCGACAAGTGTTTGCCTCCTTTATACAATCATCTAACTCTTTCATTGTCTCTTTATCTACTTCTGGCATATTTTTTATCCTTAATTATTTTTATTTTTTTATAAATATCACGTTTCTATTCTTGTTCTGAACTTTCTACGGAGTCATCATCCGATAAATCAGCCTGTGGTTTCCCATCAATTTCTTGTGGGATTATTCTTTTTTCAATATCCTTACTAATCGATTCAATTCTTTTTTCAAAAAACAATTCATAATTATCTTCCCAAATTCCCATATTATCAATATCATTAATCAGGTGGGTTTTCATTGTTTCTGAAAGATGAGGGTTTTCTTTTTTAAATTTTTCCATGTACTTGGATGGCGGCTTATCTTTAATTTCTCTTTTATTAAGAAAATCGTCGACAATAGTTATGTTAGCTATATGATTTATCATTTTTTCATCTTTATTCAATCTACTTAAATAGGCACGTGGAAAAAAATGATGATAATTTTTGCTATTCGCTTGTTTTAACCAGTAATTACTAATATTTACAAGTGAGTTGTCGTTAAAAGATTTTGGCTGGTGATAGGCATAGATACATAATATTGCTTTTATATAACTTCTGCCGGCGCTAAACCAGCCATTATTTTTTATGAATTCGGGCGATAAATTAATTGGCCAGTCATAATCCGGTAATTTATCTTCTAAAATTTTATCTATTCTCTTAATGTCCTGCGCTAATTTACTTTCAACCGACGATGAATATCTACCGGATAAAGATACTCGCCAAAAAAAATCTTGAAGGTATTTTTGTTTGTCTCCGGTCGGTTTGTCCTTATGGTAGTAGAAAAAATATGAAAATGGCACAAGCAAAGCATTATACGGCAGTATCTGCGAAACAGGAATTCTGTAGAAACTTCTAAAGTAATCCACCGCGCTTTCGATTGCGTTTACAACTTCGTCCCACTTGTCAATAAATTCATCTTTCTTCAATTTTAAAATAATTTTTCTCTTGCATTCTTTTGTTAATATTAAAGAAATAATCTGTAATACCGTTGCATCAGAAATAGTTTCGTAATTAACATTTTTTAAATTTTCAACTAGGGCATCAAATTTTTCAGAAAGTTCAAAATTTTTGTCATAGTCATATGTCTTTGCAACCATAATTTCAAATAACGACAGTGGCTTACCACCAACATTGATTCTTGTAAAAATTTCAGTAGCAACATCTATGGGTACTTCATTAACCTGTATCACGGAATAATTATAAGATTCAATTCTCTTTTTGTATTCTTCAAGTTTATGCAGGTAGTTTTCTGGATATTTGGCGAGAAATGTAATTCCCCCATATAGCAAATCCTTTAATTTTATTAAATTTTTTGAATTCCCGTCGTCAACCTCTGAAGTAACTATTTTTTCGTCTTCCTTCGCGTCTAAATCAATATATATTTCTGAAAAATCCTCTGTTTTTCCATCGCTTCTCAATATTTTTTCTCCCTTAAATGCAGCGAAAAGACTGGTAATTCGTTGCTGACCATCTAAGACAAAATTAACATAATCACCGACGGCCGGCTCTGGAAGATTCAGATTGCCTATATCTTTAACAGATCTTAATCTATCTTTTGTTTTCCAAAAAATAAAAGTACCAACTGGATATCCTTTAATTATACTATCGAGTAGGCTTGCTGATTTTTTTATATCCCAAACAAATTCTCTTTGAAACTGAGGTATCTTCAACCTCCCCGTTTGGATATCATCCATGAGATTAGAAAATTGTTTATGCAGAGGCTCTGGCAAGTTCATATTTTATAAGTTATTAAAAAATAAATGTTATTTCTTCCCCTTCACCACTTTCACCCTAATCGCCCTGCTCTTCGCTTCCGGCGCTTTGGGGATTGTGATTTTCAACATTCCATTTTCCGATTTGGCTTCGGCTTTGCCGCCAAGGACAGCGACCGGCAAACGGACCGAGCGGTGAAAACTTCCGTAGCGGACTTCTTTGCGGTAAAAATTCTTTTCATCAACTTCACTTTGCCGTTCGGTTTTTCCGTTGACGGACAAGATATCGTTTTCAATGGAAATTTCCACATCTTCCGGATCAATGCCGGCAAGCGGAGTTTCAACAACGACCGCGTCTTTGGTTTGATAAATATCCAACGCCGGGACAAAACCTCCCGCGCCTTCTTCAAAAAATCTGTCTAACTCTCCAAATTGTTCCCAAGGATTCCATTTGATAATTGGCATAATTTTATAAATTAATAATTTTTTATTCGCTGACAATTACTTTCGCCGGAATAATCGTTTTTCCGTTCATCATATACCCGCCGCCGACTTCTTCAATAATTATATCGGATTCAACCCCATCTTTTTTCTGCCGGCTGATCGCTTCGTGAAATTCCGGATTGAATTTTTCTCCGATGGTTTTTATTTCTTCCACGCCAAAACTTTTAAAAACTTCTTCAAATTGTTTTTTAATGTTTAAAATTCCCTCGGCCCACCCTTCGACTCGCTCCGCTCGCTCAGGGGATAAAGAGTTATTGCCTGAGCTTGTCGAAGGCATAATCTGACATGCGCGCTTCAAACCATCATAAACCGGCAAAAATTTCATTAACATTCCGCCCGCGATAAATTGCGCCAATTCCGCGCTGGCTGTTTCATTTTCTTTTTTCAAATTCAAATAATCCGCCTTGGCCCGCTTCCAACCATTTAAATATTCTTCAGCTTGTTTTTTACACGCTTCCAATTCCGAGAGCGCCGCGTCTTTTTTTTCTTCTGGTTTTTGTTTATCGTCTGCCATAATTATATTTTATTTAACAAATCTTTGACTTCGCGGACAAGCGCGATATTTTTTCCATAATCCATTCTGATCGGTCCCAAGACGGCGACAAGTCCAACTTTCTTATTTTTTCCGCAATATCTTGAAACCACGGCGCCGCAATCCGCGCTGAAAGGATTTTTCTTTCCGATTAAAACTTTTATTTCCTCTTTTGTCTCTTCAAAAATTTCACTGATAATTTCGTCCAGATGATCAACCACTTCGCCGATCCGGTAAACCAAATCCTGGTCGTGGAATTCCGGTTTGGCGAAAAGATTGGAAAGCCCGGTGTAATAAACATCATTTTTCCCGAAAGCGAGGATCACGGCCTCTTTGGAAAGTTCGGCCAAAACTTTAGCCAGATTTTTTTCCGGGAATTCTGTTGCCCGCGCCGCCCGTTCCAGTTCTTTTTTTTCTTTTCCCGCGGCTTCCAGTTTTCCTTCCGGCAGATTGGCGAGATAAAAATTGAAACCTGCTTCGGTTGGAATCCGGCCGGCTGAAGTATGCGGCTGGACCAAATATCCTTCTTCTTCCAAATCTGCCATTTCATTTCGTAATGTTGCCGAACTTATTTTAAAACCGCCCCGCCCGGCCAACATTTTTGAAGCGACCGGCGTGGCTTTTTTTATATATTCGTGAATGACTGACAAGAGCAATTTTTCCTTTCGTTTTTCCATATTAAACTATTTTACAACGATTAGCAATCGACGTCAAGGACTGCTAGTTTCATTATAACAAAACACGAACCCCGGTCAAGAGATTCGTGTTTTTATTTTATATTTATTCTGAAATGATCTTGAAGCTTTTTACCACGTCTTCAAAAATATTTGACTCTAAACATTCATATAAACTAAATTCGTAAATCTTACCTTGCGAATCAAATCTGTAAATCGGACATTGCCCTTCTCCAAAAGAGACAGTAAATTTTTTCCCGGCAATGCCGCCGACTAGAACATTTTCTTCTTTAATAATTATATCTGATTTTATATCATCCAAATTCCCTACCTTGATATTAACTTCCGGTAAGGGTGTTTCATTTTGCGGTGTCGGCTTACTTACAATCTGAAATGTGTTTTCACTTGTTTTATCGACAATGTAGCCGTCTGGAATTTGAAGAGAAAATTTTAAATTCTGATTAACATACTCCGGGCCCACTTGATTTTCCCCGGAAACAGGCGGCGTGTTTTCCAAATTACTCAATTCAATGGATTCCTGGGTGGGCGTTTGCTGTCTTTGCCAAAGATAAACTCCGCCGCCAACCACAATCGCCGTAACAATTACCACGATAAGAATTGCTGTCCACTGTTTTGATTGCATATTTTTTATATTAATTACTCATTACCCGTTACTCGTTACCCGTTACTTTTACCAAACTGGTGTCCAATTTCCGAGAGAAGAACGTTTTCAACGTGAATTCCCCGCGGATGGAAAATTCTGTCCAGTTCATTGGTAATCGCCATTTCGATTTGATTTCTCTGAAGCGAAACAATATCCTGGGCGGAATAAAGCGAAGCGATCATGCGGAGCCGACTTCTAATTGTCGGCCGAATAATTTTTTCCACAAAATCTTCGCCAATATTTTGCCAAATATATGGAATCTGTTCCATATCCAGCCGCAAAAGAATTGTTCCTTCAATCGCTATACTTTTACTATCCAAAGTTACCGAACCGATCGGCGTGTCGCCCAAAGCTCGGATATTATCAATATTAAAATCCTTGCTGATATTATATTCCAGGGTTTGAGTATTAAATAGTTTGGCTCTCTGCCAAAATGGGATTTTGAGATGCAAACCCGGATGCAAAACTTTTTTCAGGACTCCCCTGCCCAAATCGTAAACGCAGGCAACATAACCCGGCGGGACAGTGATGAAAAAACCCTTTAAGACGTCCTCCACGACAAACGAATACATTATTTTGTCTAAGGAATCAGCCATATTTGATTTTGTATCTTAAATTTAATATTTAAGTTTCTATGGTTAATCATAGTCCTTTTCTATTTTTTGTCAAGATTAGAGATAAAAAAGAACGCCGTGACGAATGAATCATCACGGCGCGTATCGCAGACCTCTCCGCGCAGCGAACTGCGCTTAGAGGATCTTTTGAAGTGGCTCTTCTGGGCGGCGCAGAAGAGCCGGGGTACCCACACTTGCCTTTTTCGCGTGCTCACGCATGCGAGCGCCATCGCGCGGGCAAGTCCGCCGGGGGCTGAAATTCCGCGCCGTTCCGCCCAGCACGAGACTGGGAAACTTCAGGAAACGCGAGCGTCTCCCTATGGAACGTCGCGAGCCGCGATCGCACTTAGGCTTTCGGGGAAATCCCCATGGTAGCCATGACCAGAGCTGTGCGATCGCAACTTTGTGCCAACGCGAGCCGAGGCTCGCGGAAGCTTCAGGCGGACCCTCCCTTGGCAGAGAGAGTCCCTGCTCGCCAACTCTTGAAGGTCAGCGAGGAATCGACGACTGCCATTCAAGGTCAGTCGCCATCTTTGGCCTTGATGGCGGGGTTCGCAGCGCGTACCCCACAATGGCTGCCGTCGGCCTTCCACATCGCAGTGAGCAATGCAGAAATCCGCTGCTCGGCTACCACCAAGACCCAGTGCGGCTGGAGGGAATCAAACCCTCTCTCCTTAGATCTCCTGAATCTTCATGGCGCCAAGACCGGATTGTTTGCGCCCGGTATTGACGCTTTTTCTCCCTTTCTTCGCTTTTTAATTTTTCCCTTACGGGCGGAGATTATTCCACCACGCAATCCATTGCGCAGTGGCATGAAGAGCCAGATAGAGCCAAGGCGTCCTCTTGGACCCAGCCGCTTACGGCATTTCACCGTATCGTATCTTTTATAACATAACTATAAAATTTTGTCAAGTTCCCTCCTCTTAATCCCCTCTTATCTTAAGAGGGGAAAATACAAAAACCAACTTTTCAGTTGGCTCCAAAACTCAATTATCAATTATCAATTACTATTTACTAATTACTTTTTATTTTGCCTTAACGTCCACCGCTTCTCCAATTTTAAATTTATTTTTAAATATCTGTCTGAAAAATATCACGAGAAAAGAAAAACACAACGATGTTAAAATAAAAATTGATTTGGCTATTGGCAAAACCCAAAGGATAAAAAAACAAGCCGCTGGAAAAAATATCATATAGGCTACTTCTGATTTAGTCAGGCCGGTTGACTTGCTGCGATAGTCAATAAAAATTTCTAAAAAAAGAATCGCTCCAACAAGGCCGCTCCAGAATAAATTTTTTGTTTCACCCAAATCAAAACCAAAAAAATCAGTATTAATAAAATCAGGGCGCGTCACCCAAAAATAAAGATCACCAAGTTTTCCATTAATTCCTCCGATAAAAACTTGATACAAGAGAACCAAGATCAAAGCCTGCACGCCGAGCACCATAACTTTTGCCCAGGGACTGACTCTGTGTTCTCTCATCACTTTGCGGATCATCTCCTTTTTTTGAATCGGATCGTTTTTAAAATCCTGGCCAATCTTATCTATTTTTTGGCTGAGTTTTCCATACAAAATTTTACTGCGTTCCGAAACAACGGTGAAAGGCAAAAGAACAATACGAATAATGATTGTTAAATAAATAATCGCCACGCCTAAATTTCCAAAAGCCGGGCCATTGTAAAGCCAAATCAAAAAATTCAGAAGTGGGGTGTAGAGAAAATCGTGCCAAAAAACGTGAAGCATAAATAAAAATTTATAAACCCTGCTTACTTATTTTAATAACCGCACCCATTCATCCACCGCGTTGTCAAACCCTGGTTCATTAACTTTCGCCTCGCAAGTCGTCTCGAGTTTTTCCACCGAGATACCATATTTTGCCGCAAGCACAATCATTCTATCGTACAATTTTTTGCCCCAAATCATAGCGGTAGCAAAATCATGATTTCTTATATCAGCATGGAGAGCTAGCGCCTTCATTTCCGCGCATTCATTAATTGTCACTCTGCTGGCTCGATCAAACGGCCCCTCTGTTTTTTTAACAATAATTTGCGAACATTCAACTTCTTCCGTTAAATTAATTTCAAGAACAATATCATTTTTTGAAACCACCATGGCTGTACCCGGCACTTCTATTTTGTAACCGTGCTTTTTAAAAGCATCTTCTAAATCCTTGGCTGTAGGAGTGTTTTCCCAAACAAAAGTAAAGGTTTCTCCATTTGCCAAATCTTGCTCAACACTATCGGTTATTTTTACCTTGCCGCCGGCTTCTTCAAAAATTTTTTTTAATTCTTTTGCTAAATCACTGGGTGCCTCCATTTCTTTGGCCGAGTCGCAAAGACTAGTTAAACCGCTTTCAGCTGGTTCTCTGTTATCAGCAGAATTTTTATTGCCACAGCCAGCACCCACGAGTGCCAAAACACCCACCAAAAAAATAATTTCGGAAATTTTTGTAATCATACATTTTATATTTAATTCCTAATTTATTTTTGGTAGCCCCATCGGGAAATTAAACGTCGCTTCGCTCTTTAAAACCCTGCGGTTTTAATATTTCCGCGAACGGAAACCTGACGGTTTCCGACCCTTCCCTGGTTTAAATCCCTCGAGACAAATTCGCAGTAATTTCTTTTTGCTAGTTTATATTTAATTCCCAATTTATTTTTGGTAGCCCCATCGGGATTTAAACCCGAGTTTCCTCCGTGAGAGGGAGGCGTCCTAGATCAGGCTAGACGATGAGGCCGTAAATTTTTAACTGATTTCCAGTATATCAGAATTATAAAAATTTGTCACTAACTAAAACTAAGAGAAAAGCGAGCCTTTTGACTCGCCTTCTTGAATTATAGATTTATTCTCTTTTGCGCGCCCAGGACAAATCTTGTCTTACTAAGAGTTCATACGCCCGCAGTGGTTCAGCCATAAGTTCTTTAACAACTTTTTCCATTCTCATTCCCTGCGAACCTTTGACGAGTACCACATCGCCTTGTTTCATTTTTCCTTGAACAAAAAGCCCTGCTTCTTCCGGCGTCGGAAAATTTGAAATTTTATCTTCGCTCATCCCAGCTTCTTTCGCCGCCCTCGCAATATCGCGCGAACGCTCGCCGACTGTCACCAAATAATCAACGCCGCTCGCTGCCACGGCCCGGCCAACTTGTTTATGTCCTTCCTCGCTAAAACTTCCAAGTTCCAACATATCTCCTAGCACCGCGAATTTTTTATCATCTTCCGCCGGTAATTTTATTGATTTCATCACTTCAAGCGCTACTTCTGTTGGGATTGGCGAAGCGTTATAGGTATCATCAATAATTAAAGTTCTCTTAATTCCTAGAATCAAATTCATCCGGCCTTTTGGCGCCTGGTATCTTTTTAAACTCTCGGCGACTTCCACAAGATTCATCCCATAAGTAATCCCGACGGCCGCTCCGGCAAGCGCCGCGTAAATATGCTGACGGCCCAAAACGCCCGGCAGAAAAATCGGCACCATTGCGCCGGCATAACTCAATTTAAAATTCATTCCGGAAATTTCCACTCCTTCTCCAATCATCCCCTCTTCTTGCGCGCGAACCTCGGCGTCAGAACTAAAACCGTAAGTTAAAATTTTGCCTCGTGTTTTTTCCCGGATCTCATAAACTTTTTCGTCATCACGATTTAGGACCGCGAAACCTTCGGGCTTGAGATTGCTTACCACTATTCTTTTTTCTTTAATTATTTTTTCAATACTTTCAAAAAATTCCAAATGAGCTGGCCCGATACCTGTCACAACGCCCACCTTGCATGGCGCGAGCTCTGTCAGATATTTTATATCGCCCGGATGGTCGGCTCCCATTTCCAAAACTAAAATTTGCGGATAGTCGGCATCACGAACCAAAATTAATTTTATGCCGTGGAAGAATATGCCGAGCCACTTTAGAACAGATTTACTGCCTGATTCAGATCCTAAAATGGAAAGCGGCACGCCAAGTTCATTATTATAATTTTTTAAATTCTGGCGCGCGCGGAATTTAGAAGATAATACGGCAAAAATAGCCTCTTTAGTTGAAGTTTTACCCATGCTTCCCGTGATCCCTATCACTTCTGGCTCGTATTTTTTCAAAACTCTTTTAGCCAAAAAGTATAAAATCTTCTGAACTATTTTTTTCATAAATGAATTTATATGTAAACACAGATTAGCTCCTCGGCTCGGAAAAAATGTAAACATTTTTTCTCTCACCTTACATCGCTAATAATTCAAAATTACCTGCTTGGAGGTACTTTCATATAGTTTAGCACAAATTTAGCAATTTCGCCAAATAGCGGCGCGGCCGTAGCTTCGGCCCAGATAGTGGTGCGAGGATGATCTATCTTTGTCAACATAACAAATTTCGGATCTTCCACTGGCGCGAAGCCGACAAATGAGCCGATGGTGACATCTTTTTCATAGCCGCTTCCATCTCTTTTCGCGACTTGGGCCGTACCGGTTTTTCCCGCCACGTAGTATCCGGAAACGCCAGCCCGCTTGCCATGGCCGTTTTCCACCACGGAAACAAGCATTCCTCCCAAAAGAGCTGATGTTCTCCCAGAGATCGCCTGATGGATAATTTTCGGCTCGGTTTTTATTATTGCACCATCACTTTTTATAATTCGGTCAACAATGTATGGCTTAACCAATTTTCCGCCGTTCGCGATCGCTGAAAAAGCGGTTACAACCTGAATCGGCGTGACGGAAATCCCTTGGCCAAACGATCCTGTGGCGCTCCAAATTTTTCCCTTTTTACCCAAAGAACTAATACTACCAGGATTTTCAAAATCCAACTCAATCCCTGTCCGCGTTCCAAATCCGAAATCTTCTACGTATTTTTTAAAAACCTCTGGACCAATTGTATTAACAGCAAAAACCGCGCCGGTATTTAATGATTCATCTAAAACCTGCGTCATTGTTTGCACCCCATGCGCTTTCAAATCGGAATTTTTAATCGTGCGATCATCAACTTTTATTTCTCCCTCGTCAACATAAGTGGTCGTCGGCGTAATTTTTCCCACGTCCAACGCCGCGGCAATAGTTATGGCTTTGAAAATTGATCCTGGTTCGTACTGAGAAAAAATCGTTGGATTGTTATAAATATTAATGTCTTCTACTTTGGCATATTCATTTGGGTTAAAATCCGGATAAGAACACATCGCGAGAATCGCCCCAGTTTTCGGATCCATAATTATCACCGAACCGCCGTCCGCGCCATGACGCTCCACAGCTTCTTTCAATTTTCCGCAGGCGAAATATTCAATATTTCTATCGATGGTAATAACAATATCCGCGCCGTCCTCGGCCTTTTGCCATTCCCGCCCGGAAACCGGAATCCATCGGCCGCCCACGTCTTTTTCCGATGAAAGAAAACCTTGAACGCCGCCAAGCTCTTCTTCAAAATAACCTTCAAGTCCGTATTGCCCAATTTTTTTATTATCTTTTGTCCCAACAAATCCCAAAAAATGACTGCCCAAATTATTTTCCGGATAATAACGCGCCTCCTCTTCAATATAGCCGACTCCCCCTGCCCCAAGTTCCTTGATTTTTTCAAGCGTCACCTCTGCCACCCCATGGCGCAGGGGTTCGTATGGATCATTTTCTTTTTTTAATTTTGCCAAAAATTCTTCTCCCAACTTTTCTTTTTCCGATTTTTCCACTGCTTCAATTTCTTCCGCCGTCAACCTTTCGCCTTCTTTTTTCTCTCTCACGTACAAGATATCAACTAATTTTTTTGATAATTCTTCGGCATTTTCTATTTTACGAGGATCAACATAGATAAGGTATAATGATTGATTCGTGGCCAAGGGATACAGTTTTTCATCTTGCGACGTGTTGCTGCCACCGGTTTCCTGCATCAAAATTCTTCCGCGCTCGGGAAAAATCGCTTTGTAAATATCGTGCTGTCCGGCGGCGAGAGCGGAATAAAAATCATTATTCAAAACCTGTAAACTAAAAAGGCGAAGAGCAATCACTCCCGCGAATAAAAAAATAACTATCTTGATAATTTTTAAACGGCGATCTCCCTCGCTCGCCCTTTCGCGAAATTTTTTTCTCTTTCTGAATCTACTCATAAACTTCCTTCTAAAGTAATCTCCGTCCAATCATTTTGCCCATCATCCCATTTATAAGCTTTAAATTTCTGGCTTTTTTCCGTATCGGAATAAACGTATTCCACCGCCGCCTGACTTCCCATTCTTTTCGAGCCTAAAGTTTTTTTGCCGGTGACAATAGCCTTGGTCGTCCGCTCAATTTTCATTTTGCCGAACGGTCCGTTGAAAATCACAAATTCGCGAAAGCCCCGGCCAACTTCCTCGGGCAGATCTTCTTTCCCCTCCTCCAAGATCGGAAATTTATCTTTTAATATGGAAACTGTATCCAGCCATTTTTCATCAGTCATAGACTTCAATTTATTATTTTAAATATTTTCTTCCTTTTAATTTTAGTGGAAAATAATCTTGCTGCACCGGCTCTTTAAAATTTGGATTATATTTATATCCTTTTCCATATCCCAAATCTTTCATCAAGTCTGTCGGAGCATTCCGCAAATGTAGCGGCACTGGTTCGTTTTCCGTTTCCCGGATATCACGCTGGACTTCGCCGTAAGCAGTATAAAGTTCATTTGACTTCGGAGCGCGAGAAAGATATGCCACGGCTTGCGCCAAAATCACGTTGCATTCCGGCATACCCAAATAATGGCAAGCGGTGTAAGCCGTCGTCGCTTGCACCAAGGCCTGCGGATCAGCCAGGCCAATATCCTCCGAAGCGAAACGAACTAAACGGCGGGCAATATAGAGCGGATCTTCCCCTGCCTCAACCATCCGGCCAAGCCAATAAAGAGCCGCGTCGGCATCCGAACCTCGCATTGATTTATGAAGCGCGGAAATAATATTGAAATGTTCTTCGCCGGCCCGGTCGTAAAGTAAATGAGTTTTTTGCAACGCTTCGCGAATCATTTCCTGATTTAATTGTATCATTTTTTGATCTACTTTTCGAGAAGCCTTCACTGCAAACTCCAAGGCATTCAAGGCAATCCGCGCGTCACCATTGGCTACTCCAGCCAAATAGTCGAGAGTCTTGTCAAGAATCTGCACGTCAAGTGTTCCATAACCGCGAACCTTGTCGGAAATCGCCCGCTTCAAAATATTTTTTATATTTTCTGTGGCTAAAGATTTTAAAACAAAAACCCGCGAGCGGGAAAGTAGGGCGGAGTTAACTTCAAATGATGGATTTTCCGTGGTCGCGCCGATTAAAGTAATTGTTCCGTTTTCCACGTACGGCAAAAGCGAATCTTGTTGCGATTTATTCCAGCGGTGGATTTCATCAATAAATAAAATTGTCCGGCGGTTATTAAACTTTCGCCCGCTTTGCGCCGCGGAAACAATTTTCCGCAGATCAGCCAGCCCCGAAGCCGTCGCCGACATCTGAATAAATTCGGATTTTGTCATTTTTGCAATAATCCGGGCGAGAGTTGTTTTACCAGAACCAGGCGGACCCCAAAAAATCATTGAAGGAATTTCGTCGTTTTGAATCAAATTGCGGAGCATTTTGTCCGGGCCAACCAAGTCCTCCTGTCCCTCAAACTCATCAAGCAACTCGGGCCTAAGGCGATCCGCGAGTGGCGCGTTTTTGGCTAAATCTTGATTTAATTTTCCGTCAAATAGGTCTTGCATAAAGTTATTTTAGGTATATATATTTTACTCTTTATTTATATTTTAGTGAAGTGACTGGGGTTTACGAAAAAAAAATTATCTTGTATAATAATTTTAAGACCTTTCGCGGTCTTTTATTTCTAACGGGGTGTGGCCCAGTAGTCTAAGGCGCACGGTTCGGGACCGTGAGATCGAGGGTGCGAATCCCTCCACCCCGACTTCGATCTAACTTTTCTAAAGTTATGCCTGAAATTTATCCAAAAAATTCAGCAGGTGGAAAAATGATAGATAAACAACTAGTGCCCATTATCCGCCCCAGTCAAACTTTAGACGATGCTTTAAAATTGCTTCAAGAAAAAATGGGGCAATTTCAAACAATAAATTATATTTATGTAATGGACGCCACAAATAAACTTGTGGGCGTTTTTTCTATAAAAAAAATTTTCCAAAAATCTTGCGAAACAAAAATTTCAGATATTTTAACTAGTGATGTTATTAAGGCCCATCTCCACACTAAACCGGAAAGGGTTGCTCTTTTAGCTCTAAAAAACAATTTAAAAGCTATTCCCATCGTTGATAAAGAAAATAATTTTCTTGGAGTCGTACCATCTGATATGATTTTGGGGATTTTGCATAATGAAAATGTTGAAGATGCTCTACTTTCAGCTGGTATCCACAAATTCAAGGATCCGGCCGTAAGTATAATTCAAGCACCAGCTCTCCTGCATTTTAAAAAAAGGTTGCCATGGCTAATTCTCGGTCTTGCTGGTGGGACCATCGCCGCTTTTATTGTAAATTCTTTTACTGAAATTTTAAAAATTCAATTAATTTTCGCAGCTTTTATACCATCAATTGTTTATATTGCCGACGCCGTTGGTGCCCAAACCCAGACTCTTTACATCAGGAGTTTAGCGATTGATCACAAATTAAATTTTAAAAAATACATTTTAAGAGAAATAAAAGTCGGCCTTTCCCTGGCTCTAGTTCTGGCCCTTATAATGGGTGTGGTCGGTTTGCTTTGGTATAAATTATTGCTTGTCGGCCTTGTCCTGGCCCTTTCCTTTTTTACAACCATTATTATCGCTATTATTGTCGCTATCCTTCTCCCCTCTTTGTTTTTAAAAATAAAACTTGATCCGGCAATAACAAGCGGTCCTTTCGCCACAATTGTCAGAGACATTTCAAGTCTTCTTATTTACTTTTTGATCGCCACAATTTTCTTAAATTATCTATCTTGAAAAAATTAAAAAAATAAATTTAAAACACGGCTCAACGGCCGTGTTTTTTTAAAAAACGTATTAACCTTTTAGCAACAATAAAGTTCCTTCGGCGTACCGTCCTCAGAGAGTTCGCCAAATGGATTGCCAAACTCGCGCGTGTTTCCAATCATTTTTTTATTTTCGCCGGTTTCTAAATTTTCCGCGTTCAACTTGGTCCTGATTTTTTTCATCATACCGGGCAAATCAATTTTTACGGGACAATTTTCTTGGCAAGCTGAGCAAAGCGTGCAGGAATAACAACCCGATTCTTTAGCACGTAAAAGTTCGGCCATAAACGCCGATAAAATAATCCCCTTACTTCCTAAATATTTATCGCCGTATTTTGTCCCAAGTTCGTGATATGCCGGACAAAAATTCAAACAAGCGCCGCAGTTAATGCAATACAGTAATTCTTCAAAACCATCTTCCATTATTTTTTCTCGGCCGTTATCCAATAAAATTAAATAGACTTCTTTGGCACCTTGCGCTCCAACCACGAGTTCATTTTGAATATCAGCGGTTTTGGATGGCCCGGAAATTATGGAAACATAAACCGGCCAGTCTTGCCCGGTTCCCCAGACGGCAGCGGCCCGAACGACTTTCATGGCGTCCTCCATGGTCGGCACAATCTTTTCCCAACCGGAAATTATAATGTGCTTCGCCGGCAAACGAGAAACCAAAGAAATATTTCCTTCGTTTTCCAAAACTACAATTCGACCATCAGCAGTTATGACATTTGCGCCCGTGATGCCTGCTCCAGCCGAAACCATTTTTTCCCGCAGATATTTTCTCGCAAAAACGGCGATGCTTTTGGCGTCAGGAGTGACGTCAACGCCGAATTTGTTTTTTATAATTTCTGAAATTTGTTTTGGAGATAAATGATAGGCCGGGAAAACAGGATGCATATCGCGAACTTTTGCCACACTCATAATAAAGTCTCCAAGATCGGTACTCACAAGCTTTTCTCCCAAAATTTTATCTACGTCAATTTCGTCGGCCGCGGAAGTTTTTGATTTGATGATCATCTCTTCGCCAGCAGTCAGATCTCTTAAAATCTTCTGCGCCTCGGCAGGGCCCTTTGTCTCAAAAACTTTTATTCCATTTTTTTCTAAATTGGCTATGGCTCGACGCCGCAAATTTTCCATATCACGAAAAGCATCCTCTTTCATTTTTCTAAATTCATCGCGGAATTTTTCCGGATCCAATCCTAAATCAGCCAAAGTTTTTTCTCGCTTGGCTTTGTACTCAAAAACAACTTTCCAAATATTTTCTTTTGTTTCTTTTGATAAAAATTCTTTTTGCATATTTACATCAAATGGGATAATTCTTTAACATCAATATCTTCTCCTTCTGAATTTTTCTTCAAATGCATATAGCAAAGCGGGCAGGGCGTAACCAAAATATTCGCGCCGATTTTTTTCGCCATAGCGATTCTGTCTTTGGCAATTTTATCGGCCAACTCCGATTCGTTTGCTTGGACTCCCCCGCCCCCGCCGCAGCAAAAACTTTCCTTACCAGCTAATTCCATTTCTTTTATTTCATAACCCAAAGATTTAATAATCTCTCGCGGCGGCTCGTAAACTCCCATCTGTCGGCCAAGGTGGCATGGGTCGTGATACGTAACCGCGCCTTTTATGCTTTCTGATTTTTTTGTTTTCTGATTTAAAATTTCCGTCGCGTGCGCTACTTCAATATCCCACTTCTCCCCCAAAACTTTGGGATATTCTTTTTTAAAAATCATAAAACACGCCGGGCAATGGGTAACAATTTTATCAACCGAATGATCTTTGAAAATTTGTAAATTCTTTTCCGCCAATTTTCTAAAATCGTCGGTATAGCCGGCTTTAAGCGCTGGCGAACCGCAACAAACCTCAAGGTCGGAAAGTTCAATAAAATCAACTCCAGCCTCGCGCAAAATCCGGCGATAATTTTCCACCAATTCTTTTGCCACAAATTTGGAAAGGCATCCCGGATAATACAAGGTATTGCCCTTAAAAATTTTCTTAAATATACTCATAAACTAAAAAAATTTAATGATTTTTGCCGTTTTAGTTAGCTATTATTTTATTTTTAAAACCTCGTTTTTTCCAAGAGCCTTTTCCGCTAAGACAAGCCTATCTTCGCTTTCTCCGTACATCGTAAAAAGCACATCTCCTCTTCTTACCCGGTCTCCCATCACCTTATTTAAGTAAATTCCCGCAATTTTGCAAGAGGGCGCTCCCAAAATTCGGCAAATCGCCACAATGGCCTTATTGTCAAAACTGGCAATCTGACCGTCGGTTTTTGCTTTAATTTTTAAAATTTTATCGCTTAAAACAACTTCTTCCGCATCGATATTTGCCTTTCCTCCCTGGGCCAGAATTATTTCCTGCATTTTTTTCCAGGCCTTACCGCTTCGAAGCGCTCCCGCGGCAGCGTCGTAACCCTCTCCTTTTTTCGTAAATCCCACCAAATCCAAAAGTTCACCCGCAAGTTCCAATGCTTTTTCTTCCAAGTCGAGCGGCCGATGTTCTTTTCTCTGTAGCACGCGCAAAACATCTCGCGCTTCAAGCGCCGGCCCAACGCCGCGACCAATCGGCTTCAAGGCTTCATTAATATCAACTTTTATTTTAATGCCAAATCTTTTGGCCAAATATTTCATTATTCGTTCAATTTTTTTGGCATCGGAGACACGGTGAATTTTGGCTGTCGGGCCAACCGGCAAATCAATCACTAAATGTTTCACTCCCATGGCCACTTTTTTCGCCATCACGGAAACAATCATTTTTGTATATGGCTCAAGAGACAGCGGATAAGAAACTTTAATGATTCTATCATCAGCCGGAGCAATCCGCGTTCCTCCGCCCCAAGCAATGCAAGCGTTAGTTTTTTTCACAATCTCTTTTATTTTTTTCATTGGAAAAGTCACGGGCGCCAAAACCTCCATTGTGTCGGCTGTCCCGGCAGCCGAAGTGATCGCTCGCGAAGAAGTCTTGGGAATTTTTAAACCTAAACTCGCGATAATTGGAATCACAAGCATCGTTGTTCTGTTCCCGGGTAAACCGCCGACTGAATGTTTATCTACCACCTGACCCGGAAGGCGAAGCGTATCGCCTGTTTCCGCGACAGACTTTGTAAGATAATAAAGTTCGCGATTGGAAAATTTTCTGGCAAAACCGGAAGCGACAAAATAAGTTATTTCAAGATCGCCCAAAACATAGTCGGCGATGTCTTTCACGACCGCGCGCATTTCTTTATAATTCAATTCTCCTCCCAAAAGTTTTTTCTTAATTGATTCAATTGAGGCCGGCCGTTCAAGCAGGGATAATTCCACCATTTCTCCGGGTTTGTAAGTATAGTGCTTCCAAATTTCCTTAAAAAGCCCGATTTCGCCCTCATCAACTTTTGCATGGGTAAAATTAGCTGTCACCACCGTTTCGCGACTATCCCATTTCAACTTTAATTTATCGCCCATTCTAATACCGTAAGCTTGAGCCTCTTTTTCACGCAAAACAATAATCCACCGCCCGCCGGTTTCAAAGTCTAATTTTTTTATTTTAAAAAATGGCATAAGCGCATAAGCAAAAATGGGATAAAATTTATCTTTTGCTTTATTTTATCATAAAAACAAAAAATCCCCTAATAACAGAGAATCTTTTGGCGAGAGACAATCCACTGCTTTGCATGCAAATTTTGATTTGCAGATTCGCCAAAGACGAACCTCTCGCAATCGATTGCCCCTCATCTAAACTATAACCTACAAAAATTAAAAAAAGATTAAATCGCGACCCAGCCATCGCTTCCTAAAACCAAAAAAATGCCGAAAAAAATTAATTTCAGCATTTTTTAGTCAAAACTATCAAAATCTACTATTTTTTACCCATGATTCTAAACATCTTTGTGCCGCAAGTTGGGCAGGTGCCGGTCATGGCTCTTCGTGTCACGCCGCCCTTTCCCTTCATTTCCACCTCTTGGGGGTCTTTCATTTCTTTTTTAGCCTTGCATTTTACGCAATAAGCTATCACTGGTTCGTTGGCCATAGTCCTAAAAAGTTAAAAATTAGCCCTGTGTATAACTTTTATCTAATTATAGCACTTTTTAAGTAAAAGTAAAGGGAATCAAGGCTGCCAGATGTCCTTGCCTATATTCCAAATGGAATCATCTCCCTGAAGTTTTATCCAATACCACCATTCCACCCCCCAAATATAAGCTTCTGAAAAACCTGTTTTACGGGCAAATTCGATCTGTTTTTTTATAAATTCATTATCCATTACACTTTTTTGATCCTCAAGGCTTCCTCTGCCCTCTTTCCCATCCGGCATCCACGGCTCTGCTTGCAATTCAGAAATAATAATTTTATCCGAGGACAAGCCGACTAATTTAGCTTTTAGCCGATAAAACGCCGGGGCAAAGAAATGGCGGAAATATCCGCAATAATTGCTATAAACACGACGATAAATTGTTGTGCCAAAATAATCGCCAAGGTGCGCTGTTTTTCTCCAAGTTGATAATTCCCCGCTGTCAGTAACCAATATAGGATGATCATCTAAAGATTCCACGAGAGTAATTTCCCGTTTCAAAAAATTTATGTCTGCCGGAGGACATTCTCCAAAAGCATTCAAAAGCGGCTCGTTTTCCACCTGCCACATCATAAGCACCGGAGAGTCTTTATATCTTAAAACCGTTGTTTTTACAAATTCAAGGGCTCTGTCTTGAACTTCTGCTTCTGGCACATCCGCTAACCACTCTGGAATATGGCACTCTGGCCAGTGTGGCTGACGGCGCCCAACCACGAGCAATACTTTAATGCCCCGTTTTTCCGCTTCGGTCATTTGCCAATCAAGATCGGAAAAATCAAAATTTCCTTCCGACAACTCTGTTTTATCCCAATCTGATTGAAGGCGCAAAAGCGGCGGGTTTAATTCATCTAAAATCGCGAGATACATTTCTTTCCAATCCAATTCCAAATAATCCGCGGCGTATGTTTTGCTAAAACTCACTCCAAATTTAATTTCTTTCGGTGAGTTAAAAAACGGCAGCCATAAAATGGCAATAAACAAAACCGCGGTGACTATGATCGCGCTAATGGCAATAAATATTTTTTTAAAAAATGAATACATTAACAAGAAATTAATACTGTAAAGTCATCTTCACTGCTTTTACCTCAGTTAGTTTATGTTTGATAAATTTCTCAATGTTATAAGCCCCGTATTTTCCTCCCTCCATAAATCCTTGCATTGCTGCCCGGGCAAACCAGCCCGAATCAATCCAGTCAAAAAACCACTGATCAACGTATTTTACGTCTTCAGGATCAATGCCAGAACCAATCGCAATAAGCCACTTTCTGTTAAATTCTTCCTGTGAACCGATGGGTGAAGAAATAATAACAGGCAAACCCAAAGCAGTATAAAAAGAAAGTTCAGAAGGTTTGGTCCATAAAACATCAACCTTTCTCAGCGCTCGATTAAATTTTTTGAAATAATCTTCAGTGCTTTCGCCAAAAATTATTTTAATATTTTTATCAAGATGTCCCCCGAGCCCCAATTGTCTAACGTGCTTTTTAAAATACTGGTTTACTTCGTTCCTGATGCCGGCAACAAGAATCACTTTTATTTTTTTTGCCTTAATTTTATGCGCCAAATTTTTCACTATTTCCACTCCCAATTCCCGTTGCGCGCCAGCGCCACCAACCGCAAACATCAATGTCGGCGAACCGTTTGTCTTTGGCGGCGGCCATTTTGTTCCTAAATATTCATCTATCGTAAGCGCGTATTTTGAAGTATAAATTTTTTTAGGATCAAGATGAGTAAGTCTTATTCCCAAGTCATGATGTAAATTTCCAAGATACCTCCCGCCCGTGTTTTCTTCAGGCAACGGAAAGCCGGTCAAAAAAATGTTTTCCGCCCGCACGCCGTAACACTTCAAGCGTTCAACAACCCTATAATTGGGAGCGAAATATTTTATTTTACTTTGCGTCGGATCGGGCGGCGCCCAGGCCCTCGAAATATCCGCATCGCAAATTACGCAATAAATATCTCCTTCATATTCCCAGGCCTCAGCCATAAAAGCCGGAATAAAAAATGTTGTGATCAAAGGAATTTTTTTCTTATTCAAGGTATGAATTAAATGTTTGCCCCATTCTCTTTTTTTAATCAAAGCCACAGTTTGTTCAATTTGCACACTCGGATCGGAAAGATCCCGTTTGGGATAAAATGAAGGTATTTCCTGCAGCTTGTCGTAAATATTAAAAGCCGCCTCTCCTACCACGGGAATCCGCTTGAAACGCGACATAAATTCATAAAATCTCTTGCTTTCTCTCCAGGTATTTCTATCAACACGCGGCATCCCGGGATAATTGGAAGCATTAATAATTTTTCCGCCGTAGGCCAAACCCTTCAACGGAAAAGCGGCGCGCTGATGCCCGTAGCCCATATCCACCGTAACAACCCACGCTTTCTGATAGCCGTGATTATGATTATTATGATTTTTTCCGTTCTTCATTTCAATAATTTATTCACCAGTAAATTTTATCTAAAATCTTCGTAAGATTTATTTATCGGCTTTTTAAAAATCCATTCCCCTAAAAAATTTATAACGTATTTAAACGCGAGCTTTAACCCGCCCTCTCCCTCAAAGCGGCGTGGAGAAGAATAAACAAATAATTTATTCGTGTAATCAATTTTTCCAATTTTCGCCATTCGTCGGGTAAGATTTGTATCTTCACCGTAAAAATCTATTTCTGTGTTAAAACCGTTCACGGCCGTAAGCGCTTCACGCCTCACGGCAAAATTTCCTCCCAGAAGCATTATCCCTCCCTGGCGCAGAATAAATTTCCAAACAAATTCTCCGGTCGGCATAACAACATAATTATAAAACCATTCCAATCCCCTCGCCCACCAAGATATTGCTTCAAAATGATACGGACCGGAAACGCCCATTAGTTTGGGATTAGATTTAAATTTTGTCACAGCAACACAAAACCAATCTGGAGGAATAATTGTGTCCGCGTCAAAGAAAACCAAAATATCACCGCTCGCAGCAAGAAATCCCGCCTGCCGAGCTCTTGTGATTCCTTTATTTAATTCTGCGACAACCTTAACGCCAGCGAAACTTCTGGCAATTTCTTCTGTCCGGTCGGTTGAAGCGTTGTTTACGACAATCACTTCGTGCTCTTCCGAATGATGAGCTGAAAAAATTGATTTTAAGCATCGCGGCAATAATTTTTCTTCGTTGTAGGCTGGAATAATTATCGATATTTTCATATTAAGCTTTGGTAAACTTCTTGCAAACGTTTTCCAATAATTTTTAAATCTTCCGATTCGGCTAATTTTTTTGCCGCCGCACCCAACCGCTCCCTAAGTCCGGAGTTGGAAATCAATTCATTTAAATACTTTCGAAATTCTTCTTCGTTTTTAGCCACTAAACAATTTTTATTATGAACAAGCCACTCTCGGTAAGCCGGAAGATCTCTCACTAAAATCGGCAACCCGGCAGCCGCGGCTTCCAAAATAACCATCCCTTGGTTTTCTTCGTGTGACGGAAAAACAAAAATATCTCCGTCTCGGTAAGCCGCGATGATGTCTGACACAAATCCCTTAAATTCTAGGTTAGACGGTAAATTTTTTGGCAACCTTTTATATAAAAAAGATTTAAAAATTTTTCCGTACCAAAAAAATTTATTATCGGGAAAATTCCGGGCCAGACCAATAAAACTCTCTATGCCTTTTCTTGGGATCGCATTCGCAACATTAAAAACAACTATTTCCTTTTCCGATTTTTGATAATTTCTCCCCTCTCCTCCGACAAAAAATTTTATAAAATCAACGCCGCAAGAGGTAACCTCAATTCTTCTTTTCAAAGGATATTTTTGAAGCAAACTTTTTGTGTAAATTGTCGGAGTAATCACCACATCCGCCTGGTTGTAAGCAAACCTGTAATAACGGCGCGCGAGTGGCATTAATAAATTACTGGCCCGCCAGACACCCCTAAAATCTTCCGCCGTAGCGTGGGCCGACATCACAATTTTTATTCCTCTTCGCCTCGCTCGCCAAACTGCCCAAAGAGATCTTAGAAATGGAACGTTAACGTGCAAAACGTCGTATTTATCTTTTAAATTTTCCGTGACTTCCACTTCGGTCAAACTCAGCGCTTTTAAATAATTTTTAAAGGATGATAAAAATCCTGTTCCCGCGTTTTTATAAAAATAACCTTTTAAAAATCGCTTAAATTCAAGATACAAACAAACCTTCATACATTATATCATTTTAAACCCGCAAGATAAACAGCGCGCCAACCCACCAAACAAGCGCCAAAAGAACTCGATAAACTCCGAAAAAAATAAAAGAATGATTTTTGATGAAATTCAAGAAAAATTTAATCGCCGCTAGCGCCGTGAAAAAGGAAAAAGCAAAGCCGATGGCAATAAGGCCAAACTCCCTCAAAGAAAAATTTCCGCCGCTTTTTAAAAGATCAAGTCCGGTAGCTGCAACCATGATTGGCACGGCAAGCAGAAAAGAAAATTCAACAATTGTTTTTCTTTTTAAACCAAGAATTAAACCGCCGACAATTGTCGCGGCGGCGCGGGAAACCCCGGGAATAATCGCCACCGACTGAAAAAGACCAATTACTATCGCTTGCCGCCAAGTTATTTTTTCCACGCCATCCACGGCGTCCGGTTTTTCACTATATTTCCATTCAAATATAATCAAAAAAACACCGCCTAAAAACAGCGCCCATAAAACAACTTCCTCGCTTCCCAACAAAAATTGCTTGACGATTTTGTAAAAAATTAATCCGAGCGCCGCCGTTGGCAGAAAAGCGACAATTATTTTTTTCAAAATTTCAAACTTAACAAAGAAAGATTTCCAATAAAGAACAACTACTGCTAAAATCGCTCCGAGCTGGATGGCGATTTCAAAACTTTTTAAAAATTCTGTTGAGGGAAGTTGAAAAAGTTTTGAAGTCAAAATCAAATGCCCGGTCGAAGAAACCGGGAGAAATTCTGTAACACCCTCAACTATTCCCAAAATTATCGCGTGAAAAAAAGTCATATCCTAAATTATTCTCAATAATGATAACTCTTTCCTGAAACAATCGTCGCCGCCCGATAAATTTGTTCCAACAAAACCACTCTCGCGAATTCGTGCGGCAAAGTCATTTTTGACAGAGCTATTTTAGTAAAAGTTCTTTTGGAAAAATTTTCACTGAAACCTAAGGCGCCCCCGATAACAAAAACCACACGCCGCGGCTCACGACTAAAAAATTCAGAAAATTCCAGCGAAGTTAATTCCCGACCGCGTTCATCAAGAATAATGATTTCGCTGTCTGAATATTTGGATAACGCCGTGAGCAACCTTTCCCCTTCCTTTTGTTTTGCTTTTTCCTTGTCCGATTCCCGTTTAAATGGTTCAGGCTCCACTTCTTCAATAATAACTCTGGCGTACGGCTTTAACCGCGCCAAATATTCTTTCACTGCCGTCTGCCAATGTTTTTCTTTAACTTTTCCTACAGCTAAAAGAACAACGTTAAACATTCGCGATCTATAAAAATTCCGCCTCCTCCCGGCGGAACTTTTAATTTATATTTTAGAAACTTAGGCTTTCTACCACTCTTTGAAACACTGCCTCTTCTTCTGCGACGCTATTAAATTTCGTGTAAACAATTCTGTAAGTCTTTCCGTCTTTTTGGAAAAGATAAACAATGATTTTCTGATTTTCCACCATTTCGTTTGAACGCACTCCCTCATACTTTGTCGCGGAAATTCCGCCGACTGTCACGGCCGAAGAAGTTAAATCAGAATAATTTCTTTCTAAGTCTATTAAACTTCTCCTTGAAACTTCAATCACAATTCTCCCGAGATATTCTGTGCCAAGCGCTGGCAGCGGGTTTGGATCGGTAACAAACAAATCGTCTACCTCAGGCATGGCCTCGCCGATTTCTCTCTGGATAAGATGCTGCCAATACCATTTGTTAGGCCGGACAATTTTGTAACCAAATGATTTATTAATATACTCCACAAACTCCACTCCGCCGACTTCCTCTTCTCCCGGCTCCGACGGTTCAACTAATTCAATAACCGTGCCGTTAACATTTGCCGTGATGACATTTGCGTTTTTATTTTCATTTTCCGCCGCCGGCGTTTCTTCTTTTTCTCCGCAACCCGCGCCAGAAAGAGCCAAAGCAAAAATCGCGGCTAAAACTAATAATTTTTTGGGCATAAATTTTATTAATTAATGATTAATCGACGACTATTCCTCTCCGTATTTATTCCTTTATCATAGCAAAAACTGCCGAAAATAACAAGGGAAAATAGTTTAAATACAAAACAAAAACAGAGCCGTTTTACTTGGCTCTGTTTTCGAATTTTTTACTCTTTTGCAACATTCACGGCTCTCGGACCTTTTTCCGACTGCTCGACGTCAAACGTCACAGCATCGCCTGATTGCAATTGTCCGAATTCAACGCCCTGAAGGCTTGTGGCATGGAAAAAGACATCCTTTGATCCGTCTTCTGGGGTGATAAAACCGAAATTCTTTTCCGCTACCAAGGTTTTGATTGTACCTTTCATAATAAACGACGACAAAATAAATAAAGTCTCTGTAGAAATTCGACGATATTTCTACTTAATTTTTATAATATAAGTATGAACTAAACCTAATAAAAAGTCAAATCAAGAACGGCCTCTCCACTGTCTCCCCGGATTTCTTCTTTTTGAATTGCCGCTTCGGCCGCCAAAATTATGATTTTTGCTTCGGGCAAAGTTGCCACTTCCGCGACTATGGCCTCGGTCGGTTTCTTGAAAACTAACGCGACGCTCGGGCAAAACCGGCAATCCCACCACAGGAATTGCTCGTCTGATCAACCGCTCAATCTGCCGAATGTCATATGTTTCCGCCGGAGTGGCAAACGATATTGCCTGGCCGGAATTTCCGGCTCGGCCGGTGCGTCCGATGCGATGGACATAATCTTCCGGATTATCAGGCAAATCAAAATTTATAACCATAGCAATGTCATTAACATCAATGCCGCGAGCAGCAATATCCGTAGCAACTAGCACGCGATATTTTCCGGACTTAAATCCGTTGAGTGCCTCTTTGCGCTGGGCGAGAGACCGATTGGAATGAATTTCCGCCGCCCGATATCCTGACGCGCTCAAATTTGCCGCGATTTTTTTAGCGCCGAATTTTGTGCGGGCAAAAATCAACGCTGTCCCAAAATTATCAGTCAACGTTTTATCCAACAACTGCATTTTTCGTTCCTTACTGATAATAAATATTTTTTGGTCAATATTTTCAGCCGGAGTGCCAGACGGCGCAACTTCAATCCGCATAGGGGTTTTCATATGCCCCGCGGCGATTTGGGCGATCGCTCCTGGCATTGTCGCGGAAAAAAGCATAGTTTGCCGCTCGGTCGGCGCCATAGATAAAATCTGTTTGAGTTGCGGCGCGAAACCAATATCCAGCATACGGTCGGCTTCATCCAAAATAATAATTTTTACGTTTCGCAACGAATAATTTTTTTGCTGAAGATGATCAATCAAACGGCCAGGTGTTGAAACCACGACGTGCGGTCTGCGACGTAACATTTGTAATTGCTGATATGAAGACGCGCCGCCGATCACGACCGCGGTTTTAAGGCCGATTTGGCGTCCGATTTTCTGCAAAACCTCATCAACCTGAAGAGCAAGTTCTCTTGTCGGCATTAAAATCAAAGCCTGTCCCCTGTTTCTTGCCAACCGCTCAATCATCGGTAAACCAAAAGCCAGGGTCTTGCCCGTGCCTGTCTGAGCAATACCCACAATATCCCGCCCTTCCAAGGCCGAGGGAATACATTTATGCTGAATAGGAGTTGGAACGGAAAAATTTTGCCGTTCCAGAATGGAAAGCATTTTTCCCGAGAGACCAAGATCGCTAAAGCGAACAGCCGTTTGTGTTTTTGTTGTCATAAAAAAATTAGTGACCCGATTTCTCCGATAGGGGCCACATAATTTAATGCATGACACAAAAGAGGTTCGAGTCTTGTCGGGACAAAAATTAGTCGCGACATTAGTTAAGATTACTTAGTATAACACGGAAAAGAAACTCTGTCAAGGAGGGAAACTAAAAATCGGCTTTTGGCCGATTCGGAGCAGGTTCTGGCGAACTCACATTCCTGTTTTTTAAATCAAAACTTTCTATTGGGGGCAAAATTTAAATCTGGGCAAATAAAATCATGTAGTTATCGCCGTATTTTTTCGCGCACTTGGGGCAGTAGGCGTAATGAACATAATAATCTTTAGCTTTCTTTCCTTGCGCCGCCAAATATTCATCAATTTGTTTTACGAATTTTGGGATGGAATTATATGGGCCGGAAAAAACTTTAGCAACAAATGTGCCGGAAAGATTTACATTATTCGCGTTTTCCACCAGACCGGTAACCGATAAAAATATTTCTGATTTAAAGGCGCTGGGATCGTGAAATAATAATAAAACATCTTCACTATTAGCCTCTGCCTTTTTTGAATCTTCCATCATCTTGCACATTTTAGTAACTTTTTTACCAATCATTGAGGAAAGCGGTATGTGAAAAAATGTGGGAATAGTTTCTTTTATGAACGGCTTGTTATCCCAGGTATACGTTTTTTCGTCCCATTTTTCTGGATTAAATTTTGGGCAACATTCTTTGTTTTCGTTGTTCATATTTTTAAGTTAAATTATTTTCCTACTTTAAGATCATAATTTTCCACGGGGGCGGAAGGAATCGGAGGCTCCTCGGTGCAGAAACGGCCGCAACGGACTTACAGTGCGAGGTTTCTCTCCAACTCCGCTCATATGGATAAACAAATCACAAATGTGATTTATTTATCCAAGCGGGGGCGGAAGGAATCGAACCCTCATCCCTGGTTTTGGAGACCAGTGTTCTACCACTGAACTACACCCCCATGGAAAATTATGATATTTTTTTAATACGCGTAATTGAAAACCGGCGCTAAGAGATTGTCGGTCGGAACATAATCGTCGGTCAAAACAATCGCTCCCTTTTCTTCCAAAAATTTCTGCGTTTCATCTTTGCCCACAAGATAACTCGCTTTATCCATATTGCTATATTGCCCGCCTTGCTCCAATACTCGAAGCACCGCGGCCCATTGGTCCTCATTTATTGGTTTTTCATTCGCTAAAACAACGAAGGTATTGCGGTGCGCTTTTTGCCAATCTGTGGTGAGTGGGGCAAGATATACATACGGAAAAATTTCTTCTAAGGTTTTTACAAAAGAACTGACAAACTTTCCATGCTGGTAATCATCAATCACATTCACGGCGTAAAATCCGCCGGGCGCCAAATGTTCCTTCACCACTTTCCCAAATTCCAGAGTTGTGAGGTGATACGGCACGGAAAAATCATTGAAAGCGTCTCCAAGGATTAAATCATATTTTTGGTCGGCCGGCAACCGCTGGAGATATATCCGCGCGTCTTGATTTATGGTCTTGATTTTCGTTTCCGGGTTTAAACTTAATTTTTGATAATTGAAATTTGTCACGCCCGGATCAATTTCCGCCACCAGAAGATTGCCGCTTAAATAATTTTTTTCAAAATATCTGGGCAGGGTGTATCCCCCGCCGCCTAAAAAAAGCGCTGAAAAATTTGATTTGCCGTTATCGTTTATCCAATAATCAGTCAGAAATTTATAAAGTTTTTCGTAATCGTAAGTCAGAATTTCCTCGCGGCCCGGATAGACAAAACTATGGATTAAGTGGTCAAGTTTTAAAATGTAGCCCTGAGCCGCTTCGCTTTCACTCTCTGTCACCGACGCTTTGATGCAATAATAATTTGTTTCTTTATCGCAGGTTTGTGGCAGAAAAAAACTCCCGACAAAAATCAAACTGAAAATTATATTAGCCTTATCTTTTAATAACCCTTTTCCTTGGCCTTGGCCAAAAACCAAAATTCCCAAAAAAATTAAAACTGCTGAAATGCCAATCACCACGAACTTTGTGGAAAAAAAAGAAATTAGAAAAAATCCCGTGGCAAAAGTTCCCAAAATACTTCCAAGTGTGGCCATGGCGGAAATTTTTCCGACCGTCCGCCCGGTTTTCTCCAAATTTTTTAAATCAAACTTTATAACCATCGGCGTAATGCATCCTAAAAACATACTTGCCGGAAAAAAAATAACTAAAGAAAAGAGAGAAGTTGAAAGAGCGAGCGGCAAATTCATTTTCCCAAAAACCGTTCCGAGCGTTGGGACAAGATAAAGCACGGCGGCGGAAGAAATTCCCGCGAGAAAAAAAGTTGATCCTAAAATTTGCCTAGAAAGTTTCTGGTCGGCAAGGCGGCCGCCCAAATAATTCCCCAAACTGATGCCGGCTAAAATTATACCAATAATACTTGTCCAAGTATAAAGAGAGACGCCGAGGTATGGCGCCATAAGTCTTCCGGCCACGAGTTCCAAGACCATGAGACAAAAACTGCTCACGAAAACAATGAGGCTCGGGAGTTTTAGAACTTCCTGCTTTCGCTCTTCGGGCATAAAGAAAAAATTACGCGCCCGCCTCCACGGCGGACGGGTTTTTATTTCGTTTCTTTGTGAGCAGTGTGTTTTTTGCACCACTTGCAGTATTTTTTGAGCTCCAGTCTGTTCTTCAATGTCTTTTTATTTTTATGGGAAAAATAATTGACGTGCTTACAGACTGAACACTCCATTTTGATTAAATTTTCCTGTGACATAAATTTATTTTAGATTTATGATTTTAGATTTTTATTTCAAAGCCGATGGCCGGGTTCGAACCGGCGACCTACGGTTTACAAAACCGTTGCTCTACCAGCTGAGCTACATCGGCAAACCCAATGGGCAGGCAAGGATTTGCACCTTGGAAGGCGTGAGCCAGCAGATTTACAGTCTGCCCCGTTTGACTACTTCGGTACCTGCCCTTACTTGGGCTTGCGAGCTTTCGGCTGCGTCCAACTGGCCGGGACTTGCCCTACGCTCGCCGCCCTGCGTTTCCCCAAACTTCGTTTGGGGGCTCCGTTTTAAAAAGAATGGAGCCGTTGGCCGGAATTGAACCGGCGACCTACTCCTTACCATGGAGTTGCTCTACCGACTGAGCTACAACGGCCTAAAATAGCTAAAAATAAAAAAGTTTATGCGCGGTCTTCAATTTTTTTAAATCGCCCTACATTGCTTTTATTCTTTCTTCAAATTCCGCGAGCTTCTGATTTTCAGGATTAACCTCTTTTAGCTTCTTAAGTGTTTCTTCGGCCAAATCTTTATTCTTTACTATTATACTTATATCAATTAAAAAATCAAGGTTTTTAGGACTTGTCGGTTCAAGTTCAACTGCTCGCTTGAAATTTGCGAGTGCCTCCTCATTTTCTCCCCGCTCTCGATGAAGTGAAGCCAAATCAAAAATCGTCTCTACGTCATTGGGATTTAATTTGAGAATATGCCTGAAAGTTTCAAAAGCATTCTCATAATTTTTTTGTTCAACGTAAATCGCGCCCAATTTTTTATACGCGTCTATATTTTTATGATCGAGAGAAATAATACCTATACATTTTTGCTCTGCTTCTTCCAACTTTCCTGTTCTTGAACATTCCTCCGCTTCAAAAAAAAGAGTTTTAATTTCTTCCTCTGAATCAGGAAGCGAAATAGGCTTTTTCTTTTTCTTGCCATATTTTTTTTCCCAATCCAAAACTTTCTCGTAAATTTTTGAAAAGAATAACTTTAGGACTCGGCCGATCGGCAAAAGAAGCGCGTACAGAAACTTTCCCATGCTGGAAATTTTTCGGCTAAGTCTTTCCGCGACTATTTTTTCTTTTTTAACAGCCTCCTGCTCACTCTTTATAGTTTCAATATTAATGGACGCCAAAATGGGAAATTTCTTAACAATAATAAAAATAATTCCGGCCAAAGAAAGTGCTATAATTCCTAATGGAATAATATCGTAAGGAGACATACTTTAAAATTAAAATTATTTCCTCGCGCTGCCAAAAATCTTTATCTTCTCTGCCACAACTTTTTCCATCGCCGTCATCGCGGGCGTCAAAACTTTCCTTGGATCAAAAATACTTTTATCTCCTGAAAGTGTTGTTCGAAGAGAATCCGTAAAAGCCAACCTGATTTCTGTATCAATATTAATAATTCTGATACCTAATTTTATCGCTTTTTTTATTTCTTCCTTTGGAATGCCTGAAGCGCCATGCAACACTAATGGGACCTTAACTTTTTTTCCGATTTCTTTCAAGCGCGCGAGGTCTAATTTTGGCACGCCTTTTCTTATTTTCATTATGCCGTGAACATTGCCAACGGAAACCGCGAGCGTGTCAATGCCGGTTTTTTTAACAAATTCCGCCGCCTCATCCGGATGCGTCATAAAAGCTTCGTGTCCGGCAACGCGAACAACATCTTCCACGCCCGCGAGACGCCCCAATTCTCCTTGAGCAAAAACTCCGTGTTTATGCGCGTATTGCGCCGCCCGTCGCGTTATCGCGATATTTTCTCGAAAGGGCAAATGCGATGCGTCCATCATAATTGAAGAAAACCCGGCCTTAATGCAATTTACTATTGATTCAAATTTTTTCCCGTGATCAAGATGCAGGGCCGCCCGTCCGAGTTTCATTTCCTTCTTCGCCGCGGTTTTCATAATTTCCGTGATTGATTCCAAACCAGCGTAATCAATCGTCGCCTCGCTGACTTGAATCACAAGCGACGCGCGATTTTCTTCGGCTGCGCGCATTATCGCCAAAGTAGTTTCCAGATTCTGCGTGTTAAACGCGCCGAGGGCGTATTCCCCGCGGCTCGCATCTTTCAATAAATTTTTGATGTGGACAAGTGGCATAAAAATTATGCTATCGCTTTTATCATTTTAACAAATTCTTCGGTTTTAAGCGAAGCGCCGCCGACCAAAACTCCCTCTATATTTTCCCGCTCCAAAAAATCTTTTATATTTTTGTCGTCAATGCTGCCGCCATAAATAATTTGGAAATGTTTTTCCACGATGTCTACCGGAAAAATTTCAAACAGCGCCTCGCGGATCATCCGATGAGAATGTTCCGCGTCTTCAGGCTCCACTGCCTGGCCCGTGCCGATAACCCAGACCGGTTCGTAAGCAATAATAATTTTTTTATTTCCAAAAAGATTTACGCCATCCATCGCCGCCGCAGTTTCTCGCGCCACGACGACGTCGCGAATTCCTTTTTGTCTTTCTTCAAAAGTTTCTCCAACACAAACAATCGGAGTAAGATCGTTTTCTAATAAAATTTTTACTTTTTTGTTTACCATCTCGTCTGTCTCTCCCAAATTTTTCCGCCGCTCCGAATGACCGACAATCACATATTGGCAATCGGCTTCTTTTAACATTTTCACTGAAACTTCTCCGGTAAACGCGCCCTTCTCTTCCCAAAAAACATCTTGCGCCCCAATTTTAAAATCCGCGGGATTTTCTTTTTTTAAAATAGCTGAAAGATTGTCCAGGGCGGGAAAAGCCGGACAAAGAATTATTTCTGTTTTTTTATCCGCGAGAGTCCGTAATTCTTGGCTCAATTTTTCCGTAAGATTTTCTGTTTCGGCGACAGTCAGGTTCATCTTCCAGTTGGCGACAAAAATCTTTTTTTTCATATTAAAATTTTTATAACTTTAAAAATTTCGCGAACGGCGTTTCATCTTTGAACGGCCCGATCAGAGCAACTGTCATATTTTTTTTCTGCATTACCTCTTCGGCAATTTTTTTGATATCGCCCGCTGCCACGGCAAAAACTTTTTTCACTTTTTCTTCCGGTGTCAAAATTTCTCCAGTCAAAAGATCCTGCTTGGCATACCAATCAGCCACCTGGCTTGAATCTTCAAGCGCCAAAACGAGGCGCCCTTTAACGCACTCCTTCGCCCGTTCTAATTCTTCCTCGGTCACGCCGTTTCGGGCAATTTTATCCAGCTCTTCAAAAATCGCGCCGATTGCCGAGGTAATTCTTGTTTTATCAAGTCCGGACTGGATTACTAAATTTCCTGTGTCTTCATAAACATTCGTGTATGATCTGATAAAATAACACAATCCTCGCTTCTCGCGAATGGAAATAAAAAGGCGTGAACTCATATAGCCGCCCAAAATTATACTCATCAATTGAAGCGCGTAAAGTTTCGAATCGGAATGGGAAAAACCAGGGAAGCCGATAGCGAGCTGAACCTGCTCGGTTTCTTTAAATTGAACTTTTAATTTCGGCTTAGCTTCTTTTACGGAAAAATCAAATTTTTTAAAAGCTGGTTTTACTTTAACTCCGCCCGCGCCAAAATATTTTTCCGCGAGCACCACGGCCTTATTATCAAATTTTCCGGCCAAAGCCAGAACCGTATTATTTGGCTGATAAAATTTATCTCTGTATTCCAACATCATTTTTCTATTGAAACTTTTCACGGTCGCCACATCACCGCTGATTTTCCGTCCGAGCGGATGATCGCCAAACATTGTCTGCTCCAAAAGATCTTCAATAAACATCATTGGATTATCTTCATACATCCTGATTTCTTCAGAAATTACTCCCGATTCGCTCTTAATTTCTTTTTCATCGAATTTAGAATTCCAAAGCATATCGGAAAGCATGTCCAGCGCCAACTCAATTTTATCTTGCTCAATTTTTATATAATAACCAGTGTTGTCGCGCGAAGTAAAAGCATTATACTCGGCCCCCACGCTGTCCAAATCGCGGGAAATATCAATCGTCTCTGGCCGTTTTTTTGTTCCCTTAAACATCATGTGTTCAATAAAATGGGAAACGCCATTTTGCGCCAACTCTTCATAACGCGAACCGACTTTACACAAAACCAAAATCGTCGCCGCTTCCGTGCCGGAAATTGGCGAAGTAATCAAACGCAATCCGCTCTTTAATACTTTTTTTTCAAACATAAAAATAATTAGACGATTTTTACAGATACATCTCAAAATTAATGAATCTTATCCGAAGGTCTTCTAAAAATATCCAAACCTAATTTTTTAGATTCATCATAAATCCTGTGGACTTCCGTGTCTCCTTCAACCAAAGTTTTCTGTTCGGCTTCTGTTAATGAATTTTCTGGATTAGTAAGAACAACAAAACCATCTGTATCAATACTATAACCATCCGCGCCAAAAACCGCGTTAAGTTTTTGCGTTATTTTTTCGAATTGATCTCTAAGTTCTTCGCCGTGCATCCTAAGTTGTTCTGCGTGTTGTTCTCCTGATGGATTGTTGATTGGCATAATTTTACTCCTCCAATTTAATTTTTAAATAATCAACCAATTCCTCAATCTTTATTCTTTCTTGTTTCATTGTGTCGCGGTCGCGCACCGTCACGGATTTATCTTCCAAAGTTTCAAAATCAACTGTCACACAATACGGCGTGCCGATTTCATCCTGGCGACGGTAGCGTTTGCCGATGGATTGCGTTTCGTCGTATTCGCAAATGAAATATTTGACCAAGTCTTCGTAAATCGGCCGAGCCACTTTTGCCAATTCCTCTTTTTTGGAAAGCGGCAAAATCGCGACTTTAATCGGCGCGAGCCATTTCGGAAATTTTAAAACCACCCGTGGCTCTGTTTTTCCTTCTTCCGCCGTCGGCGCTTCTTCTTCATTATATGATTCGCAAAGCACAGCGAGAACAGAACGATCCACTCCAAAAGTCGGTTCAATCACGTGCGGAATAAATTTTTCCTGCGTTTCCGGATCCAAATATTCTAAACTCTGGCCGCTCGCTTTCGCGTGATTTTCTAAATCAAAATCTGTGCGATAAGCCAGGCCGTAAAGTTCATCCGTGCCAAAAGGAAAATCATATTCAATATCAATTGTCCGTTTGGAATAATGCGCCCGTTCTTTTTCCGGAACTTCCAAATCGTGCAGATGCTCTTTTTTCAAACCCAACTCCCCCATCCATTTATACATTTCCTCATGCCAATATTCAAAAGTCTTTTCCCAATCTTTTTCCCGGATAAAATATTCTATTTCCATTTGTTCAAACTCGCGGGTGCGAAAAATAAAATTTCCCGGTGTAATTTCATTTCTGAAAGCCTTGCCAATTTGGGCAATGCCAAAGGGAATTCTTTTTCTTGAAGTTTCCGCCACTTGTTTAAAATCCACAAACATTGCCTGCGCCGTTTCGGGCCGGAAATACGCCACATTCGCCGACTCTTCAGCCGGACCGATGAAAGTTTTAAACATCAAATTAAATTGACGTGTAGCGCCCCAATCCCTCCCGTCACAAGCCGGGCACTTTATTTCGCGATCAAGATATAATTCTTCAGCTAAATCTTTTATGTCTACTGGGGAAAATCGTCGCAGAAATGCTTCCCTAAAATCCCACCCACCTTCATAGTGACCTTCCTCATTAACGTCTACGTCGTAATGTATTAAATCAAATGCTTGTTGGGCAGCTTTTTTAAAATACTTTATAATTTTTTCCTGTTCTCTCCCTGAATAATCAGAATCTTTAATCTCACCATCAAACCCCAAGGTAAGATATTCAACTTGGTTTGCCTTACCTTCCGCCTCGCCGAGGTTATCCTTCAAATATTTTTCTATAAAATCTGATAACTCTTTTTGCAATAGAACAACTTTTTGATTATCACTGATCAGCTTATCCGCGCGAAATCTCTCGTGGCATTTTTTACATTCCACGAGTGGATCGGTAAAATTTTTCAAATGCCCCGACGCTTCCCAAACTTTCGGATTCATAATCAGCGCCGCGTCAATCCCAACCATATCTGTCCGAGAATGAACAAATTTTTTCCACCAAGCCTGTTTAATATTATTTTTCAATTCCACTCCGAGCGGCCCGTAATCCCAAGAATTTGCCATGCCGCCATAAATTTCCGAACCGGGAAAAATAAAACCGCGCCGCTTACAGAGCGAAACGATTTTATCCATCAACTCGACGCCATTATTTTTTTCTTTTTTCATAAAAAAATAAATTTACTCGTTACCCGTTACTCGTTACTTCAATCAAATCGTCATCAACTCCTTCTCCTTCTTCTCCCCAATCTCTTTTACTTCCTCATTTTTTTCTTTAACAAATTCTTCCAATTCCTCCTGAAACCTGAATTTTTCATCTTCACCAATTTCTTTATCTTTTTCCGCTTTCGCAATTTCATCTTTCACCGTTTCGCGGACGTTTCGTAAACTTATCCTCGCCTGCTCCAGCTTTTGGCCAAGAATTTTTATCATCTCTTTTCTATTTTCTTCGGTCATCTGTGGCATAGAAAGCCGAATTTTTGTTCCTTCATTTACCGGATTAATACCCGTGTTCGCCATCTGAATCGCTTTTTCCATATCTTTAATAACACTTTTATCCCAAGGTTCAATAACTAAGGTTCTCGGATCAGGAACGGTAATATTAGCCAAACCGCGGATCGGGGTTTTGACGCCGTACGCTTCAACTGTGATATTTTCCACAAGCGAGGCGTTCGCCCGTCCGGTTCGGAGCGATGAAAGCTCGCCCTTCAAATGCTCCACGACTTTTGTAAAATCTTCTTTGTGTGTTTCTAAAAAATTATTCATATTTTTGAACTTATAAAATATTACTTATCAAAAATCTTCACCAGTTTTCCCAATCTTCTTCTTCATCTTCTTCGTACACCGCCTGGTCCCCCTCAGTATCTCTAAATCTTCTCCACTCTCCGTAAGCTTTCTGTCTTCTCGCTATTGCCTTGTCCCATCGGGTATAGATCTCCCTTACCCGGATATTTTTGCGTAACTCGCCTTGTATTACTGACTCTTCCTTGCCTGGCATGCTCGCCGCGATCTCTCTAACCGCTTGAAGTAGTTCTGCCACTATTGCACCTCCCTCTTTCCTCGCCTCACGATACGCCGCGCGCAAACTTTCTGACGTTGACTCCCCCTCACCTCGAAATTTTTCTGTCATAAAATTATTTGTTTATAAATTACTTTTGAAATCTTGTTGTGCCGAGGTATACTATGTTGCCATTTCCCGGATCAACCAGGAGATATGTCGCGGCGCGAGTGGTTGGCAATTTTTTTGTTACCCATCTTGCTCCGCCGTCCACTGTTTTGTAAAGTGTGGAACTTGTTCCATAATAAATTTCATTTCCATTTTGCGGATTCACAGCCAAGGAAAAAATATCCACGCTGCCCGGCGGCGTCAAAAGCTGAATTGCCTGCCAGTTCGCTCCGCCGTCTGCCGTCCGGAGCAAACCGTAGCGAGACGCCAAAATCAAAGAATCATGTTTGGAAAAATCCAAAATCAAGTTCTTGAAATCCCGCGCTCCATCAAACTCATTTAATTTTTCACTCAAGTCCGTCCAGTTTGCCCCGCCATCGGTTGTTTTCCAAACTCCCCGCCCCTGGGTGCCCACATAAATTATTCTTGTGTCATAAAAATTCACCAAAATTTTCTTGACCTCATTTTCAAAACGTTTAATTACAGTCCAACTCGCTCCGGAATCTGTGGATTTCAAAAGATCGCCGCCTGAAAGCCCGGCATAAATTATGTTCGGGGTGTAAGAATCTGTCGCGAGCGCGGTTACAACCTGGTCTGCTCTGGTATCAACATAAATATTTTGCCAGCTTCTTGTACAATCTGTTGTTTTAAAAATTTTATTTCCCGCGGCGGCGTAAAGGTTGCATTTGTCTTTCGCGTCCGGCGCCACGGCATTAATTCTACCGCCGGAAAGCGAGCCGGCAATAAACCATGATTCCGCGCCATCAATCGTATAAAAAAGGCCATTCTCGGCTGTGGCCAAATACATTGTTTTTGAATCTTGCGGATCAAAAACCAAAGACACAACATTCACGTTTGCCAAACTTCCCGGCTTCACTGCCGCCACCGCCGTTTTTTGTAACCAATTTTCCGCCTTATCAACTGATTTAAAAATCCCGCCGTCCGTCCCGCTTTGGTCACCGCCGGTAAAACTTATGCAACCCGCGCCTGTCAAAACCAAACCAGCCAAAAGAAAAAAAACAAAATAGATTTTTTTCATAATCACATTGTCATTGCGAACGAAGTGAAGCAATCTCAAGCAATGGGATTGCCGCGTTGCCCGAGCAAAGTCGGGACTCCCCGCAATGACATTTTTAAAATGATAATAATAAATTTTCTAAAACCAAACGCGGATTTAAATTTTCTCCAAAATATTTTCCCGTGCGCCGGATTTCCCGACAAAGCCGCGGAAAAAAATCTACGCTAAAACGGCTGGAAACTTTTTTTATCTCTTCAGAAAATTTGGCGTTAGCCACGAGTTCCGGACATCCGTGGCGAAGCATTACCGCGTCGCGTAAAACTGAAGTCCAGAGAGCTAAAATCTGATTTAACGAACCAAACAAATCTTCCGTGCCCGAATCTTTTCCCAAAACCTCGTCAAAAATCTTCATTTTATCGCGCATTGTTTCTGCCTTCATTAAATCCAAAATGTTTTGCACCTGTTCTTCATAATCTGCCATGGCCGAATCCTTACCCTCTTCTTTTTTAGCTTTCCAAAAATCAAACGCAAGCCCTGGTTTTCCCCAAGAAATTCCCGCCAAATCTCTTGCCTCATCACGACTTGCCCCAAGATTCAAAAGCTGATCATAAATTTTTTCTTTCGCGACCGGCAAAAATTTCAAAGTCTGGCAACGGGAAACAATCGTCGCCGGCAAGGCAGAAATAGTCGCGGAAAGAAGAATAATCACGGTTTTCGGCGTCGGCTCTTCCAGGGTCTTCAATAAACTGTTGGCCGCCTCAGTGCTCAGGGTTTCCGCCTCTTCTATAATACCAATTTTATATGAATTTAAAAAGGAGGTTAAAGATAATTTTTGTTGAAATTCTCTAACCTGCTCAATACTAATATTTTTAGCTAATTTTTCTTCTTTTTCCTTGCGCTCGCGGCGAACTTCATAAACATCAGGATGATTTAAAATCGGCTGGCCGAGCAGGCTTTCAGCAAAACAACTAGTCACAGTTTTTTTGCCTAAATGCGCCGGACCATAAAACAAATACGCATGGGAAATTTCCCAATTTTTCAAGCTTTTTTCCAGAAAACTTGTGATATTTCTATGGCCGATAATATTAGAAAACATTGTCTCTTATTTATAATTTGTCAATTTGACTTGACAAATCCCTGCGATTATGTTAAATTAAAAGCAGAAGTGACGGGGCTTCCCCGTCCGCGAACTGGAGGCTTTTCTGTTGTAGTGGGTACTTGACTCTTCTAGGTCAGCGAGCGACTGCCGCGAGGCAAACAACAATTGCCGAAATGCGCGGCTTAGCTTTGAGGCCTTCGGGTCTTGGCTTGCTGCTTCAGATATTGTCCTCCGAAAGGAGGTTCGATCATGTTTTGGGGTGGCAAATCCACAGGCAAGAAGTGGTTGCAGAAGCGACGAACCGCGAACTGCGGAGAAGGTGGGTGACGACGCTCAACGGCAACGGCTCAACAAACTCAACAACGTGATCCTGACGATCTTCGCGCTTGGGAGACCATGCAAACTGCTGATTTTCCCACGGCGCACAGCCCGGGAATTTGGTGGCAACGCCATCGCGACAAAGCGAAAGAGCGCACCAATCTCGGGCTTTTTTTATTTAATTTTACTTTTGATATTTTTCTGCACCCTCCCAGGCCAAATTAAAAATCGCGCGCAAAGCCTCACTGACCTCTTTACTTTCAATAATTACTCCTATAATTTTACCTCTACAAACTCCGATTGCAACTTTAGTCCCATAAATCACAATATCTGTAGAAAACGGAAATTTTTCCGGTGGAATATATCTTCTTTCTTTCAACCCTTCTTTTGCTGCTAAAACTTTTCCTTTAGCTCCAGTATAAATAATCCTCACTAACATCTTTTCTGTCTTAACGGCTAACTTTTTTCTATGATCCTTATCATCAGGAGGAAAAATTTTATAAAATTCATCTAGAGCAACGACCTCTTCAAAACTTTCAAATTTTGATTTCAATATATCCTCCTGAATAGCCTTAAGACCTTCAATGCCCTCAAAAAATCTCAAACGGGGTTTTTCTTCTGCGGCAGAAAAAAGAATTTTTAACTCCGGCAAAATTCCTTCAAATTGCCGCGTTTTTTCTTTTGCCTCCAATTCCTCTTTGTGAAGAATAGCGAGGAGTTGATCTGGAGACTCGGCCGTAAAAAATCTCTTTTTTCCTTTTTCAAAAGAGCTCATCAAACCGCGACCGATTAGCGATTCAATCATCACATAAGTTGTAGCACGATTTACGCCAGCTTTACTCGAGATGCTTTGCACCGGCGATGGGCCAAGTTCCATTGAAGATAAATAAACCTTGGCTTCTTTATCTGATAAGCCTAATTTTTGTAATTCTTTTTCCAACATAAATATTAACAATTTTTATTTAATTATTCACCTATCATAACATAAATAAAGAATAAAGAAAAGCCCTATAAACTTAGGGCTTTTTGTATATTTTGTCAACAACTCTTGACAAAATTATTAAAATATGTTAAAGTAAAGGCACCGAACGTGGGGAAGCTCTGTCACGGCGATGAGGCATTGCAAACGGCCAAGGCGCTGACCACGGTGATGGCGAAATTACGCTATCGCTGCTGGCAGCCGCCAAGGCCACTACCAGGGTGTTCTGGACCACATTCAGCGGCAGACACCCGCATCAAGCAGAGGGAGGAAAGCCGAATGCCCTTCCCGTAACGGGAAGATATCGCGCAATGCGATGACAAGGGGGTGGATGGACGCGAGTCTTGAAGCCCCTACTTTTTTTAAAAATCCCGCCTTTTCGGCGGATAAACCTGATAATTATCCAGTTGGTTAGAAAAAAATTTCTACGCAACTGGATGGCTATCAGGAGGAGGTCATCACTTCGCTCATCCGAGCGGAGTTGGGAAGGAGGAGTGGGAAGAATGGCTTGCCGACGTTTCGCGGAGTGCGACTTGAACCGCGGCGAACTGTCCGAGGAACTGCGCGAACTGCTTCCGCCCGATCTGCGTGGTGAGGACGGCGAGGACGACCCCGCCGACCTGGAGAGGGACCCCGACGGTGTCTGGCGCCAGACCCGCGACCGCGACCGCGCGATCGCCTGGGCCAGCGATGATGACCACATCCGACTGCTCGCCACCGGCGGGCAGCTCGAGGATCCCGCCGACGATCTCTACTAGTTCGTTCCCGCCTGAGTCTCGATTCTCGGGACTCTTCTATCCCACCCATTGAGGTCTGCCTGCGAATAGGACTCTAAATCCTAATTGCGGACGGGCCTCTCTTTTTTTATTTTATACTTTCTAAAACTTTCCACGTTTCCCGCGCACACCTTTCCCAACTAAAATCTTTTACCCGCCGAAGCCCGCGGATTTTTAAACCTTCTCGTAAATGTTCATCAGTTAAAACGCGATTCATCCCCTCGGCAATATTTTCTACGGAATACGGGTCAACCAAATACGCCGCCTCGCCCGCTACCTCGCGAAGCGCGGGAATTCCAGAAGCAACAACCGGCGTACCACAAGCCATAGCTTCCAAAACCGGAATGCCAAAACCCTCGTAAAGAGATGGAAAAACAAAAGCTGTCGCGCCGTTCATTAAGTATGGCAAATCGTCTTTTCCCACCCAGCCGGGTATAATTATTTCATCGGACAAATTATTTTCTATTATCGCTTTTGTAACTTTTTCAAAACCAAAACCCGGCTGGCCGACCAAAACTAATTTCAATGGCTGTTTGTAATTTTTTTTCAAAATTTTAAATGCCTCAATCAATCCTGGAATATTTTTTTTCAATTCCAAACGGCCAGTATATAAAACGTATGAGCCACGAATATTATATTTTATTAAAACTTTTTCCACTTCTCCCCTATCCTCAATTATTTTATACCGTTCGCTGTCGTAACCGTTCGACACGACTACGATCCGCTCCGGAGAAATTTTAAAAAATTCTACAAGTTCACTTTTTGTAAATTCCGAAACGGCAATAATTTTTGTCGCGTGGCGAATAGCAAACTTCACGGCTAACTTCTGATATTTTAAAGCCGCCCAATCGTAAACTTGCGGCAACCGGAGAAATGCGACATCATGGCAAGTTGTCACAACTTTTTCCGGACGAATCGTTGGAAGAATGTGGGCGGGAACAAAAAGCAGCTCCGGCGGCCTCTGCCACATTTCAGCGGAAAATCGCACCTGCGTCCATAATTTTTGGGGCGACCAATTTAAAACACGGTTCTGCCAGTTTGATGGCAATTCTCCCAACTCACTTCTCAATTTTTCCCGCGAATACAAAATAAACTGATCTTTTTGATCAGTAATTTTTTTTAATTCCTGGATTAAATGATAAGAATACCACTCAGTACCGGTTTTTTCGATTTTATTGGCGCGCGAGGCGTCGATACCAATCGTCATGTGTAAATATTATTTTTACTTCGTCGCCAAAATACTCTTCTTGTAAGATTCCAAATTTTCCAAGGCAATACCTGTTCCTTTTGCCACGCAAAGCAAAGGATCATTTGCCACGTAAGTAGGAATTCCAGTCGCCTGGGAAATTAATTGATCAAGATTTCTAAGAAGCGCTGTCCCGCCGGAAAGAACAATCCCCTTGTCAATCACGTCGGCAGAAAGTTCTGGCGGAGTGTTATATAAAACTTCTTTAACCGCGGCAATAATGCCTTCTAGCTCGTTTCCCAAAGCATCAGTCACGTCATCGGAAGTAACAATAATCGTTCGCGGCAAACCCGTAATCATATCTCTGCCGCGCACTTCCATTCTTAATTTATCTTCAAGATACAGAGCTGAACCAATTTCTATTTTAATTTGCTCGGCCGTTCTCTCGCCAATGGCCAAACCGTATTTTCGGCGGACAAACTCAGCTAGAGCCATATCCAATTTATTTCCGCCAATTCGAACTGACGCGGAAGAAACAATCCCGCCGAGAGAAATCACGGCCATTTCCGACGTGCCGCCGCCGATATCAATAATCATGTGGCCCGAGGCGCTGCCGATTGGAATATTAGCGCCGATCGCGGCTACCACCGGCTCTTTAATAACATATGCCGCCTTGGCTCCGGCCGTAATCGTCGCGTCAATTACCGCTCTTTTTTCCGTGGAGGTAATTCCCGCTGGTACAGCCACCATTACTTCCGGGCGGAAAAGTCGCATGCCACCCAAAGCTTTATTAATAAAATATCTAAGCATGGTCTCCGTTGTTTTGTAATCGGCAATCACGCCGTCTTTCAGCGGACGGCGCGCGACAATCGTCTCTGGGGTGCGACCGAGCATTTCTTTTGCTTCATGGCCAACAGCCAAAATTTTTCTATCAGAAACAGAAAGCGCGACAACCGACGGCTCGTTAATAATAATTCCCCTTCTTGGAACATGAACCAGGACGTTTGTTGTTCCAAGGTCAATGCCGATTTTCTTACGAAGCATAAATCTCTTATTTAAAATCCGACTTCAATTGTTTTATCTTCTCTTAAATTAGTCTGTAATTTGTATACCGCATCTCCCCAATTTTTCTGCTCTTCCGCCGGACTGGCTTGTTTAATATTTTTACCAAAATTAAGGTTTAAAGTCAAGGGATGAGCGATAGTGCCGGATTGTTTTTGAACTAATAATTTATACAGCCCCTGATTAACTTGATCATTAATTTTTTCCGGCAAAGCGTATTCAAAACTTAGTGTTCCCTCTTTTCCCGGTTCAATAGAAATGAAAGCGCCAAAATAAGTTTTTCCCGCCTCCTCTCCAACATCAATTTTTCCCGGTCGTCCAGACGGATTAAAAATTTTATCATTCTCCAGCATGCCGCTGCCACCAATTAAAACACTCCCTTCCGGAACATAAATTCTAGTGTAAGTTCTATAGCGCGTAGTTTTCCAAGTGAATGAGCCGTTGTTTCTGTAATTAATTTCTACTTTAGCGCGAAGATTTCCCGACGAATCATTTGACAAAGAATAATTTATTTTTTTATCCATTACACCATCGGTTTTGTAGGCAGCTAAATTTGCATCAATAACCGAGAGATAGTCTCCGCTTGTTTCCAAAATTTTTCCGCTCCAACCTTCGCGGACAATGATTGATTGTAATTCTTGATCCTCACTCCAAATAAGAAGATGTTTTTCGATTAAGGCTTGGTCGGCAACTTTAAAAAGACTTGACCAACGCGATGACGGAAGACTTGTTAGACGATCAAAAATCTTTTCTCCTAAATCACCAACGATGTCTTTCCTTTGAATTTCCGGAATTCCTTTTTCATAATATTCTTTTTCCACTTTATATTGAAGAACATCCATCAAATTTTCCGGGGTGAAAGTTTCTCCGTCCATTTCAATATTGCCGATCTGGCGCAAAATATTTTCAATAAAAGTCGGCGTAACAGCAATCACGGCATCAATTTTTTTCTCCCTGCCGCCTTCGGCCTTATAAAACCATTCAGCTTGCGCCGCCGCGGTCGGAAAATCCGGCGACCAATTTGAGTCGCGCAAAAACCATGCATTAACTCTTAAATATTTTATAATTGGAGCGGGAGGCGTAATTCGCAAATAGCTTGCCGCTGCCCCGTCTAGAGCATAAACATTGTCCGTATCAAATATTTCCACATTGCCGTCTTTTACCTTTACAATTCCGTAAGTCCCAATAAATCCGCCTGTCGGCCGGAGTTCGTCACTATTTTGCAAAAGAAAAAGATAAGTTTTACCTTCCGGATAACCGGCAATTTTTGGCAAAATTTCCGCCGCGGGAATTGCTTTAACAAGTATTCCTTGAACTTTTAACAAAGCTTCTCTCACCGGCGCTAAAATTTTTAAAATCTGACCCGCAACATCATCTTCGTTAATTTGGTCGAGCGCGAGCAACGCCAAATCTATTTTTGCTTTTGCTCCCTGAAGGCGTGGCGGCGACTCAAAGAGTTTTTGTAAAAGCTCGCGCTTTTTTTCCGGGCTAATTTCCGCGAAACTTGTTTCGCTGGAAATTGATGGAATTCCCTGCACCAACGCTTCCGCGTCTCCCATGACACTTATAATTTCTTCTGCCACACCTACAAGATCGCGAAGAGCTGACGAGGTCTGGATTCCCGACTGAAGCAAACCCGAAGCGGCATCATACTGATTTCCAACCCAAGGAATTTTACTCAAAAATTTTAATTTATTAAAGCTTCCCGCGGCTTCGCTAAAATTACTTTCCGCCTCCGCTAAATACATCCCAGCTTTTGCTAAATTCAACGCAGAAATTTCATTTGAAGCCAATTCTAAATTTTGTTTTCCTTGATCCGACAAGCTGTAAACTTTGCGAGCGGTTCCAAAATAAATACCAACTAAAATTAAACTCACGGCCACTACCGCAACAAAAGAGTAAAGTAAAATTTTAATAAACAAAATTGCCCGCCGCCGCTCCGCCCTGGCCGGACGAACAATATCCAAAAAATTGGTCCCCCTAAAATTCATAAATTTTACAATTATTTTTTATCTTTCCGTTGCTGTTGTTTTTCTCCCCCATTTTTTAAAATATTTCAGCCAGCTTGCCAAATGGATTCTTGTAACTTTTTTAAAAATTGCGCTCCACCAATTTCCTTCGGCTGATTCGCGACGATGGAAATGAATCACGGAAATTTCTGGATCATAAACCACCTTCCATTTTTTCTCCCACATACTTCTGCATAAATCAACATCATCAAAATAAGCAAAATATCTTTCATCCAAAAAACCAACATCTTCCAGAGCCTTGCGCCGGATTAAAAGACAACCGCCTAAAAGCCAATCAACTTCTTTCGCGGAATTATGATCAAAATCTTTCATAAAATATTGATCCAGTTTCTTTTTAGCAAAATTAAACCGGCCGAGCGGCGTTCGGCGGTAAACCGGTTCCCAAAAATCTGGAAAACGATAACAAGAATATTGCAATGATTTGTCTGGATTTAAGAGTTTCGGTCCGACAATTCCCACGTCCTGCCTCTCGTCTAAAAACTGGATTAATTTTTCAAGAACACCGGAAAAAACAATAATATCCGGATTCATAATCATCACATAACGACCGCTTGCCTTTTGTATTCCCAAATTATTTCCCTTGGCATACCCCAAATTTTCTTCCGAAGAGATAAAATTAATATCCGGAAAATTTTCGCGCATCATCGCGGCTGTTCCATCGCCCGAGGCATTATCAACCACAATAATTTCATAATCCAATTTCGGCTGAACCATTTCAATGCCCTTTAGACATTCCTTTAGGAGTCCTCGCGCTTTGTAATTTAAAATGATGATTGATAAGTCCATATTTTAAGAAAACCATTTTTTTATTTCCGCCATATCCGCCTTTTTATTTTTCATAATCCATTTTCTTTTTTTCCACATCCTGGAAAATTTCTTGAAAAACTCCCCCAAACTCCCAAGTGTTCTCGTTTCAAAAATTAAAAGATAAATAAATTTTTTAAATTCATACCATTTTATTAGATAACCGTAGCGCCACCACACTCCCACCGGGACATCTTTCAGAAGAAAAAACAAATGATTTTTATAGGAGTGATAATTAACAAAAGACGATTTACTTTTTCGCGCTTTTACTACTGCAAAATCTGTTTTAGCTATGCTCCTCGCGGATCTGTCATGGTAGCCTCTGGCCGTGGGTATTAACCACGCTTTAAAACCGGCAAGCCGCAATCGATATGCAAGATCCAGATCTTCTTTATAACTAAAAAAATCTTCATCAAAAATTTCACCGTTAATTGCCACTTCGCTCAGAGCCGACCTCCGATAAACTGGTGCTGCCCCAGATATACCAAACACTTCCCGCGGCGCGCTCCATTCTTCCAAATCCATTTCCCCTGCCCCAAGTTCAATCGCCCGATGATTTTTAAAAATTTTTATGCCGACAGAATCAATCAAATCTGTTTTTTGGTTATTGGCAAAATCCCAATACAAAAGTTTTCCTGTTACAGCCGCCACCTCTTTATTATTATCTAAAAATTTAATTATTTCTTCCAAAAAATTTGGCTCCAAAATTATATCCTGATTCAACATTAAAACATAATCACCCTCTGTCGTGCGGATCGCCTGGTTGTGGCCGGCGGCAAACCCGATATTTTCTTCATTAAACTCCAGTCGACAGTTGGTAACGGGCAATAAGGAATTTTTCAAATATTCTACTGTGCCGTCAGTTGAACCATTGTCCAAAATAAATAATGAAAAATCGCGGAAAGTTTGTTTAGCAATCGAATCCAGGCAATGTGGTAAATACTTTTTCCCGTTCCAGGTTACTAAATTTATAGAAACTTTCATAATTACTTTCTCGCTTTTTCCGTTACCCAAAAACCCAAATACTTTCCGAGCATCAATCTTGTCTGCGCTTCAACAGCCGGAATTGCGCCAAACAAAATTAAAGACACCGGAAGCAATGCCCACTGCACAAGCATAATGACAAATTTAAACGGGCTTTGGTTTTTTGGTCGAGGCGGCAATAAAAATAAAAATAAAATTGCCGAAACAACCATGCCCAGCATTGCCGCGGTCAAAAGCCACTTTAAAACAAGAGGTGCGGTTTGAAAAAATGCCGTCGTTCCAATTTCATCTTTTCCGACCCAAAGCGGTAATTTACTTAAAACAAACATCAAGATCGGCGCGGTTGCCCAGGAATACATTCCCTCTCCTAAATTCCAGAGATATTTAACTCTTTTCCAAAAAGGAATTCTAGGAACCGAAATTTCTCCCTTGTCGGTTTTTAAAGTTCCGCGGGAAAAATGCCAAACCATGTAAGGAAAATGCTCCACTCCCCAAGCCCAACGCCGCTGCTGTTTATAAAGATTAACTAAGCTCCGCCAAGGCGTTTCTGCCATAACCGTATCCATGGAAACAGGGACATACATCGGCACCACTTCAAAATCTCCGCCATAACGGATGAAACATTGCAAAAAAATTCTTGAGTCGTCGGTCACAACATCTTTCTGCCAAAAATCAACATCAACAAGCGCCTTGAAGGCAATGCTGTGCGAAGAAAAAGTAAAAAGTCTATCGGGTTTCGCGAGTTCAGTTAAAAGCCAAAAGGTTGTACCAAAGGCCGCGACGCGCATCAGAGACATTGAGTCCCAAATATTGTTATTATAAAGCGCCACCGGCTGAAAAGCCGCGTGCTCACGTTTAGGATGAGTAATATATTTATACGCCAAGCAAGCAAAGTATTCTGGATGTACGCAGGTATCGCTGTCAAAATAAGAGACAACAATTTTTTCGTAAGGAATTTTAAGTTCATCAATCAATTCCTTGGCTTTAAATCCAGCCCAGTGCGCGTTTGCCCCCTTACCCTTGATTTCTCCAACCAAATTATCCGGGTGCATGGTAATAAGCAACTGATAAAATTTATCGCCGAATTCTTTTTTAATTATTTCAGCATTCTGCGAAAAAATTTCTTTATTTCTTTCTTCTCCGGAAAAAACCACAATCATTTTATCCAAAGCATAATGTGAGTTTTCCAAATTTTCAAAAGTGGAACGCAAAACCTCAATCGGTTCTTTGGACGTCGGTAAAACTATTAGATGATAATAATTCTGCCAGTCTGGCAATTTTTGAACTTTTTCCCGCCAGTTTGTTCCCACGTCTTTTTTAAAACGCCGCCAAGAAATCGCCATGTAGAAAACAAAATAAAGCACGCGAAAAAGCCAATAAATACAAAAAACTATGACAAAATAAATTACCCAAAGCGGCTTCCAGAAAGAAAGTAAAATTGCCAAAATAAAAGTAACCCAGACGAGTGCGCCTGGAATAATTTCCAATATTCTATACTTTGTCTTATCTTTTATCTTCATAAAATAAATTTCCCGAAAATTCAAAATGAAGCTTTGTTTTAGCCTAATTTATGTTTAAAGCTTATATCTTTTTACCATTTTTGTCAATCCCCGCTGAAGTCAAGGGGGAAGTTTGTTTCCGCTAAAAATATTAAAAAAATAAAAAAATAAGCCCGGTTAAATCCCAGACTTACTTTTTAAAATTACTTCAACTGTTTTTTGACGTCGCTCCACTTTGCCTTCAGATCTTTTATAACTGCCGCAACTTGGGTCTTTGCCAAATTCTTTCTTTTGCCATATTCCATAACCGCCTTTTCCACAATTTCATCATACTTTTCTTTACTCATCACTTTCATTTTTCCAACCGCTTCTAAAATTTTAGCGGAAAGTTCCGGGTGCGCTTTTTTAAATTCTTCCTGCCTTTGTTTACCGGTTTTTTTAGTTGTGAAAAGTGCGACAGCCGTGCCAATAAGGGCCCCGAGGAGCGCACCCTTCATGAATGTGTTTTTGCCCATAAAATTCTCAATTAAATATTATAGAATTTAGCTAAATTCTCTTATTGTTATTTTACCACAGATTAATAAATAAAAAAATCCCGTACCCTGTCCGAGGACAAAATACGGGATGAACCGCCCAGGTTCTCCTTGCCCAGCGGCTAACTGACTTCATGCGGCAATGTCCCAAATGTGGCCAGCGAGACTCAACGCGGCGAAACCAAGCGCCGCCCAAAGAGCGACGTTGGCAACGACAAGCGTCCAGTCGGCATGCGCCGCAAGTCCAATGACAGCCGCGCTCTGTAGCCACATCTTGATCTTGCCGAAAACGTTGGCCTTGCCCGATTTGCCGAGCTGGATTTTAATTGGCCGGCCAAGGCAAAGGACAATTTCAACCGTGAAGACGAGCCAGATGAGCACTGGCGGGAAGTGATCCCAGCCATAGCTCAGAAGCAATCCAACGATAAGCAGCTTGTCAGCGTAAGCGTCGAGCCACTCGCCATTTGAAGTCTGGTGATTTCGGATTCGTGCCATGGCGCCGTCCAACGCGTCCAGCAACACGGCTACAGAAAGAAAAACCACCGCTAGAATGTTCAAGCCATACCAAAGGCAGGCGACCACGGGCGCAACCATCGCAGCGCGAACGTAGGTCAAGTGATTGGGCTTGATCCAGGATGGGATTCGCTTGACGATCGGTTTTAATACCCGGTCTCCCCAGCCGACTTTCCTCTCCTCCATCACGCCCTCCCTCTTGTAACCGCTAGGCGCCTATTCGCCCAGGGCTTTAATCTGTCCTATCATAAATAAAAAATTTCCGCAAACAAAATACCCGCCTTTGGGCGAGTATTTAGTCGCGACTAAATATATTTTACACTTGCGGTGGTGGAGGCGGTGCGATCATTGTCGGAACTTTTTTAACCCGCAAAAGAATCGCTACGATAGCAAGACCATAGCCGAGCCAAAGCGTCCAGGAAGAAAAAATCGCCGGGTTAAATCGCATCGTGACAATGGCATCCAAAATCACGCCAACCACGAGCCATGAAATGCCGTAACCCAAAGCTAAACCATAACTTTTTGGCTTAACGTAACCAGCCAAAATGAAAGAGATAATGCCGGCAATAATAGCGTATCCAATGTTTAGCCAAGTTGATTCAGGAACTTTAAAACCAATAAAAATACAAACTATGACAAACATTAGCACCCAAAGAAGAGCGCCAAAACCAATGGCTTTTTTCCAATTCATAAATTCACCCCCTTCTTGATAAATTTATACCAAAACCCCGGAAATTAATCCGGGGTATAATTTTATTGCGCGAGCGGCAGCGCCGTCAAGTTCGTATTGCTAATCCCTAAACCTAACTCTCTCATAATTCTAAACGCGTCATCCGGCCGGCCAAGATAATATTTTTTTCTGTCTTTTGGATAAATGTAGTAAGCTTCGCCGTGCGATTGGACGTCAAGTAAAATTCTTCCGACAACGTGCGATGGGAAATAAGTTGTGTTCTGGATAAATTCGTGTGTGGCGCCGAGTCCCAACGTCCGCATCACATTAAACGCATCGGCCGGCCTCCCCAGGTAATATCCTTTTTGATTTACCGGATAATAGTAGTATGCCTCGCCATGTTTTTCCACGGCCAAGAAAATATATCCCAAATATTTCGCCAAACTTGCCGTAGAGGCCGAGCTGCCAGAAGTTCCGCTTGTTGTTCCCGAGGTGTTTGTCAGAGCCTTGCTTGTAATTTGCATCAAAACTTGCCCAACCCAACCAACTGTTCCGTCAGCCAATTCCACTTTATACCAACCGTCGGTTTCACCGATAACTTTAATGACTGACCCCTTGACCACGGTTTTCAAAATCGTGGAATTCACCGTGCATGGCTCATTTCTAACATAAGCACTAATAATAACTTCGCCGCGCAAATCGCGGTCGTAAATCGGATCACAGCCGCAACATTCCCCGGCCCTAACTTCCGCCGCTGGCCAAAAACCAACGACTAAGGCGGCCAAAACTACAATGGAAAATACTTGTTTTTTCATAATTTTAAGATTATGACTTAGCCGGACGCTGATTAAATTTTACCATTTTTAAAAATCAACGTCCATTTCCATTATAACGTTAATATACCCGTTTAAATTTCACGACAAAAACCGGCTCGTATTTATTTTCGTATTCATCAGTCACTTGGACCGTCTCCCCTTTCACGAAGGTATTTAAAGCTAAATCCGAAAGCATTTCCGCGTCGGTTTCCGTGTCCGCTTTCAAAGTTTCAAGTTCATTAAACTCGGAAGAAAAATCTCCTCGCACATCCATTTCAATTTTTTTCTTTTTTTCGCGAAGGGTTTTTAAATCTTCCACGATTTTTCCATAATCAGCGCTATTGGCCAACGCGTCTTTATACGCGGATCTTATTTCTTTTTGTTTCTTTTTTGTTTTTTGCATGCGGAGCCAAACTTCTTGAAGATTTGCCATACTTTGTAATGTTAAAAATTTAATCAAAAAACCGGTCGGAAAAATCTTTTTTCGCGAAGCCGGATTAATTTAAATATTTTTCCCAAACTTTTGGCCAAGGAAGTTCAATCGTTTTGGCCTCATCTTGCGTGGCCAATTTAAAAGAAAGTGAAGCGGCAAAAAGAGCAATAAATTTATCGGGCAGAGGTTTTGGCGCGCCATATTTTACATCGCCCAAAATCGGATGATTAATCGAAGCAAGCTGAGCGCGAATCTGGTGCGTCCGGCCTGTTCCCAATTTTATTTTTAAAAGTGAATTTTCTTTGCCGGAAGAAACTTGTTCCCAAAAAAGCTCAGCGCGTTTTGTTCCGGGCACTTCGCACGTAAAAACTTCTGCAACGTTTTTCTTTTCATCTTTTTTCAAAAAACTTACAATCTTGCCGCTTTTCTCTTTCATTTTTCCGACGACAACCGCAAAATAATATTTTTCCACACTTCGCTCGCGAAACTGCGCAGAGAGCCTTGAGGCACCTTTGCCCGTCTTCGCAAAAAGCACGACACCGCCGACCGGACGATCCAGCCGATGCACAAGTCCCAAAAAAACATTGCCCGATTTTTTATATTTTTCTTTCAAATATTTTTTTACTTCATCCATTAAACAGGGATCACCAGTTTTATCTCCTTGCACAAGCATCCCAGCTGGTTTTTCCACCACGATCAAATGATTATCTTCATATAAAACATTCAACTTCATATTTAAGAATTCCACCTCGCAAAAATTCCGCAAGGCAAGAGCCGGCCGCTTTTTTCTTCAATTGTCAATTCTCCCGCCTCGAGTGTTCCGCCATATTTTTTAACGAGCGGCAACAAATTATTTTTATAAGCAGTCGCCGAATATCCTGAAGCATAACCATTTATCAGAAAAAATAGAGGCTTTTCGGAAAGTAATTTAAAACACAAATCCATTAATTCTAAAAAATTATCTTCAATTTTCCAAAGTTCACCGCCTGGACCGTGACCAAACGCCGGCGGATCCAAAATAATTCCCTCATAGCGATGGCCGCGTTTAATTTCCCGTTTTACGAATTTCACCGCGTCTTCCAAAATCCAGCGAATCGGTTTTTTATCTAATTTTGACAAAGCCGCGTTATCTCGCGCCCAGGTAATCGCAACTTTTGATCCATCCAAGTGGCATACTTCCGCGCCAGCCGCGGCCGCGGCAAGCGTCGCGCCGCCCGTATAGCCAAAAAGATTTAAGACTGAAACTTTTCTTTTCGCCTTACCGACCAAATTTTTAATCCATTCCCAATTTCCGACTTGTTCCGGAAAAATTCCCAAATGTTTAAAAGTCGTGGGTTTTATCCAAAAATCCAAACCCGCCAAATTTATCTGCCAACGACCGGGAACTTCACGCTTTATTTTCCATTCTGCCGATTCCGCGCTGCGCTTAAATTCGCCGTCCACTTTTTTCCACGCGGCCAAATTTAATTTTGGCCAAAGGGCCTGCGGATCCGGGCGCGAAAAAACAAACCGCCCATAGCGTTCCAATTTTTTTCCCTCTCCGGAATCAATTAGCTCGTAATCAGCCGAGGGTTTAGTTTTTAGGATTATATAGTCGGACATATTTGATTATGACATTTTATCTTCCATTTTGCCGCTGCTAGGATTATAAATTTTATGATCAATATCTTTTAAAAAATTGACATCAAATGGATATTTAGCTTTTGGATGATGCCACAAAACTGGTTTGACGTTTTCTAATGTAAAACTAGTAAGATTTTTCATTATTAACAAGCCCGACATCTTGGTGTTTTGAATGCCTGTTCCTGGATGTACAATAATTCCATCAAATGTACGTCCCTGCTTAATTGTCCTTGTGCCATTAGCATCAGTGACAGATTGAACCGTCCGCTTACCAAATAATGCGCTTATAGCCACTTCATCGCTATAGAATATACTGTCGCTAATTACATTTAACACAATAATAAAAGGTAATCTTAAATTGCCATACTTTTTGCTTTTTTTCGAAACGGTTTCCTTAATCTCTTCGTCTAATTCAATTTGTTTAATAGGGTAATTAATGCTCCCAATATTCCTAGAAGGAAATCTATCTTGATAATGACGAGCCTCCGCCTCAATGGGAGAAGCAATAAAGTTTAATTTCCAATTATTTTCTCTATACTCCCATTTTGGATATTGCTCTTCATCTTTTTCTAGAACTTCGCAGTAATCCAGGCAATTTAATTGTTTCTCGATACACTCTTTTATTTTTTTCGTGGAGGGCGGCCGATTAGAATCAACTGATTCTATTTCAACTAAGATTAAAAAATTTTGTGATTCAATAGTATTTATGGAATCAAGTATGGTTGCTTCGAATTTTTTTACACGACCCCTATCTCTACGACCATAAACCATAGCGGCTTCTGCAAAAAATAAGGGCTTACCATCGTCCAATACTAAAAATTCTGGATGCTTGGCGGATTCTGTCTCTGGATGATTCTCAATTTTATTATAACCACTTTTTAATAAAAAATTGTGCAAATAAAGTTCAGTAATAGCTCCAAGATGCTGCTCATCACTCTGAGAACAGAATCGCCCTTTAAAATCTTTTATGGCAGACGGGTATCTAATGCAATATTCTCTAAACCACAAATCTAGACATTTTCGTGCATTTTCACAACCTTCACGTGCTGATTTATTTAAGTAATCAAACTCGGATTCCGTATAGTTAGCTGGGCCATCGTAAGTTCTATTAAAATTATCAAATAAAGTATTACCCATATTAAAAAACAACTACCACGAGCCAAGGAAAAGTGTAGAACAAGAATCTGTACTTTTCTTTGGCTCCGGGACTTGGATTCGAAGGCTCCTCGTTAGTTTGAAATTTTTTTCTTACTTCTTATAATACCCACAATGCCAATGACAACTACTATAAGTCCGAGCAATTGTCCTCCTGGGCTATCATCAAATTCCCCATATACAAACATAAAAACACCAAGCAGTATAGCAAAAACAAAACACAGTATTCTAATTATGTTTTTATTCATATTTAATGGCTCCGGGACTTGGATTCGAAGGCTCCTCGGTGCCGGAAGGACAAAGCGGCCGGTTCGGGGGCTCGGTTGAATCGCCCGTCCGCGAGATCAAGGGAAAGTCTGGGTCGATACCCAAACTTTCCCTTGGCTCCGGGACTTGGATTCGAACCAAGATAAACAGCTTCAAAGGCTGCTGTCCTGCCATTAGACGATCCCGGAATGAAATAAAAAAACAGACATTTCAGCTTGTCTGTATTTTATCTTTTTTCTTTTAAACTTTCAAGTACCGGCCGACCGCCAGACTGCTTGTCACCATATTCAGAAGAACTACGCCCACAAACTGCCAGCCAAAAATCTGCAGAAAATTATTTGAAAAATATCCGAGTAAATTGAATTCTGAACCGCCGAAAAATCCTGCCAAATACGGCTCGGCAAAACCGATTGCCGGAAAGGTAATTAAAACCGTGAAAAGCACGGCAAAAATTCCGTAAAAAATTCCGCTCGCGACATAAGGCGCCCGGACAAACCAGTTGGCCGCGCCGACTAATTTCATCACCCCAATTTCTTCGCGATGCGTGTAGATCGTCATACGGACCGTGTTAAACCCGATCAAAACCGCGATCACGGCGAAAAGTCCGGCGAGACCCGCACCTGTTGTCTTTGCTTTTTCCGAAATGGAATCAATTTTTTTAATTACGACTTCGTGATCTTCAAAATTTTTCTCTTGAATAATATTGACGTATTGCGCGGCGTCAAAAACTTTCAAAATCTCCGGATAATCCGCCGTGTTATGCGCCCGGATTACAAGCGTCGCTCCCAGGGGATTTTCTCCGACTTCTTCAAGCGATTCTTTAATTATCGCGTCGTTTTTATGTTTTTTTTCAAATTCTCGGAGTGCTTCTTCGGGCGAAACATATTTCACGCCCTTCACTGTAGATAAACTTAGAAGATATGATTTTATATTTCCGATTTCGCTTTCCGCCACTCCCTGCTTAAAATAAATACTGACATCAATTTTATTTTCCACTTCGGCTACCGCAGTTTTCGTCAAAAAATTCAAAGTTATTAAAAAATTTATGGAAACCAATGTCAAAACCAAAACTACTATCGTGGCCGTGGAAAGCCAAAAATTTCTCCAGAAATCCTGAGAAGAAAATTTTAGAATACGTAATAACGCCGAGAACATTATTAGAAAATTACCTAATTACCATTAATTACCTAATTACAGATTGTAGTGAAGTAATTGGGTAATTAGTAATTGAGTAATTACATTGAAAAATTATAGAACGTATTTCCCAACTTCCTGATCACTGATAACCGTCCCCTGCTCGAGTGTCACAACTCTTCGCCGCAAGGAATTCACCAGCTCCCGATTGTGAGAAACTAAAATAACTGTCGTGCCAAACTCATTTATTTTCAAAAGTAAATCGGCAATCTCTCTTGTGTTAATGGAATCTAAATTTCCTGTCGGCTCATCGGCAACCAAAATTTTCGGCCGGTGGATAAGAGCGCGGGCAATGGCTACTCTCTGCTGTTCACCGCCAGAAACCTGTTTTGGATAGCGGCCAGATTTTTCTTCCAAACCCACAATGCGCAAAACCTGCGGAACAATCGTTTTTATTCTGTGGGATGACGCGCCGCAAACTTCCAGGGCAAAAGCAACATTTTCAAAAATAGTTTTTTTAGGCAATAATTTAAAATCCTGAAAAATAACTCCGATCTGCCGGCGAAGCGTCGGAATTTCAGAACGCCTGATTTTTGTGATATCCCAGTCGGAAATAGTTATTTTTCCTCGCGTTGGACGCTCCTCCGCAGTCAAAAGTTTTATAAGAGTTGTCTTGCCTGTTCCTGACTGACCCACAATAGAAACAAACTCTCCGGCGTTAATTTTCAAATTAACACCATCCAGAGCGGTTATATTTGGAGGATAAATTTTTTCTATGCCTCGAAACTCAATCATATTAAATCATTATACGTGATTCTTTTTAAAATGCCAACCTTAAAACTTCGGACTTGATTTTTCTTCTAAAATATCCTAGAATTAGATTAATATTTACAAAAAAGCGCGGGATTAGTATAGTGGCAGTATGCGACCTTCCCAAGGTTGAGGCGCCGGTTCGATTCCGGTATCCCGCTTTGCCGACGTAGCTCAGCCAGCAGAGCAATGCTTTCGTAAAGCAGAGGTCGTGGGTGCAAATCCCACCGTCGGCTCCAGAAAACAGCAATTCATTTTTTGAAGGCTGTTTTTTGATTATCAATTTTTCTTTTTCTATAATTTAACGCACTGCCAAACCCTTGCCTTTTCTAGTTCTTCAGTCAAGAAATCATCTAAACTTTTTGTCCTAATCAAGATATGGCTGGCCCGCACCTCGCTCACTTCACCTGCTTCATCTTTTATCTGCTCCGTAACTTTAATAACATGATAACCATATTCTGTTAAAACTAAACTGCTTGTCTCGCCGACTCCTAAAGAAAACGCCGCTGTTTCAAATTCCTTAACCATTGTTCCTTTGCCAAAATAGCCCAAATCACCTCCGTCTTCCGCGGTCGCGTCTTCACCGTATTCTTTAGCTAAATCTTCAAAACTTTTTTCTCCTTTTTTAATTTCAGCTAAAACATCTTCTGCTTTTTTCTTCGCTTCCTGATTTAAAGTTTCATCTTTTGAGATTGCCTCCTGTAATTTTTGCTGCACAAGAAATGGCTTCAAAACTTTTTCTTTAAATTCTTCAATTCCCCAGCCGTATTGCTCCTCCAAGGTTTGCTCAACACTTTCCCTTGATTCGCTCTGATCAACAATGTTTTGAATTTCCTTCTCTAAATCTTCATCATAAATTTTTATGCCGTATTTTTTTGCCAACTGATATGAAAGTTCATTTTTAACAAGCCTGTCCAAAACCTGCTTTTTTATTTCCTTATCATCCGGAATGGCCGCGCCAAGATCTTCTCCCTGGCTAGCAAAAAAAGTCTTCAAGGTTTCCACGTCATCAGCATAATCGTAATACCCGATCATCCGCCAATTAACAAACACCGCCGGGTACGGCGCCACTTTGGTAATTTTTGCGACAATCTCGCCGCTCCAGCCGAAACGATAGATTCCAACGCCAAAAATAACCGCAGCTAAAATTACAACGCTCAACACGCCAAGTCCGAGGCCCAAAAAAAACTTTTTCAATCCGTCCTTTTTTAAATTTTGTGGAAGTTCCGCCGTTTTAGCAGTTTCGGGATTATTTTCCAAAATTCCCACTTCCTTTTCCTGATTTTCGTTTGAAGATAAATCCATAAATGTTTTTAATCTTTAATATTTAACTTTTAAAAAAATAATTCCACCACTTTTGGGGATTACTAAATGTCTGGTTGCCGACCGCTGACTCTTTTTGATCCCCGCTATTTGCGCTTTCTACACCTGTTCCGGGAACAATCACGACCGATTCCCCTGGTTTTTGTAAATTAAATTTCAACCGAGCTTCCTGTTCCAAAAAATCGTCTGTACTCAAGAAATTTAAAAAACTTTCAAGTTCGTTATCTTTCGCCTCAAGCCGCGCTATTTCATCCCCTGTCTCTTTTATTTCCCTGTCAATTTCCCGGCTTTCTAAAAATTTCTTTCCAAAAGAAAAAATTAAAAATCCCAAAACAATAACACCTAAAAATAAAAAGAGTTTTGAGGAAATAACTCGCTTGGCATTCAATTCTTTCTTCATAATTCAAAAGGATTTACTCTCTAAGTATATCATTTTTAGGAATGCGGGTCGAGCTCTCTTCTTTCTGGCCAATATTTTTTATTTCTTCAAGTCTTTTTAATTTTGCCTGACGGATTTTATCTCTAATTAAATTATCAATTTCCTCAAGTTGCCTTTCGTCGAGGTCAGCAATATTTTCTTTAATAATTTTAAATTCCTCATCATTCGGCGGAGCAATGGACAAATCCGGAGTTCCGTCCGGCTTGCGCCGCGTGGGATGGAGCAGGTCGGAAATAAGTTGCTGGGTAACTTCTGGGGCGCGGACATTTTTTATTTCAAGACCCGTGTCCGTATCAGCAATTTGGATTCTAACATCGCCATAGCGAAAAATCGTCTGCCAAATTCCTTTGCGGCGGTGGGAAACATCTTGGATTGTTTCTAGCGCCGCTTCGGAAACAATCCGTTCGAAAAATCCTCTCTGGTCAAGATCGATAACTCGCCGGTTTGTAATAATGAAAGCGTTGTAATACCAAACGATAAAAATTTTTAGGGCAAAAATTACGCCAAGTAAAATCGGAAAAAGAAAAAGTGCCACGCCCCAATAGCCCCATTTGAAAAGTGGAAAAATAAAAAAGAATGGCAAAACTAAAAGTAAAATCACGGCCAAAATTTTTGGCCAAAGTGTCAGACCGTAATGCCGAACAACGGCAATAATTTCCTCACCAGCTTTGAGGCTTATTTTTTTGATGATTAAATCTTTCATTATTTTTTTCTTAAAATTTCCCTGACTTTTCCCCGGTCATCCCATGGAATTTTTTTATTATTGGCTACGCAAATCGCCTGCTCCGATCCCTTGCCGGTAATAATCACCAAATCGTTTTCACGGGCAAGACTTAATGCCTTAGTAATAGCTTCGCCGCGGTCCAAAATTTTAAATAAATTCACACCATCTTCTTTGCTCGTCGCTCCGGCCGCCACTTGATTTATAATTTCCATTGGATTTTCATCGTAGGGATCTTCGTTCGTAATTATAACATAGTCGGCGTTCTCTCCGGCGATTCGTCCCAAAATCGGCCGACGAGATTTATCTCTCCCGCCGCCAGCCGAACCGAGGACATGAATAATTTTTCCTCTAGAAACCATAAATTGCGGACCACACGCGGTTTCATAAAGTTTTTCCATTGAAGCCGGCTCTGGCGCGTAATCAACTAAAATTTTAAAATTCTGTCCTCCATCAATAAACTCCATCCGACCTGGCACACCGCGAACTTCTGCCAGTGATTTTGAAATAATTTCCAGACTTAATCCTTGCGACAAACCGACTGCCGCCGCAGCCAAAGAATTATAAACATTAAATTCGCCCAACAAATGAATTATGAAGTTGGAAGTTTGAAGCTTAAAGATGGAACCGCCTGGCCCCATTTCCACATTTTCGGCTTCAACAATTTTGAAATTTGGATTTTGAAATTTATTTGGAATTTGTAATTTTGGATTTTGGATTTTATAACCATATTTTTCATCCGCCGGAAATTCCGCAAAATATTCCGCATGCTCGTCATCAAGATTTACCACACTAACTTTGGACACCGTTTTCTCGTCAATCATTTTTTTTGGCTTCGCCGTCAGATGCGCGAAAAATTTCCCTTTGGCTTTTTTATAATTAAGAAAGCCCCCGTGTGCTTCAATATGTTCTGGTGTTAAATTAGTAAAAACCGCGACATCATAATTTACGCCGAGATGCCTGAATTGCTCTACGCCTTGCGAAGACGTCTCAATAACCGCGTACCGACATCCGGCCGCGACCATTCGCCGCAATAATTTTTGCAAAGCAAATCGGCCGAGCATGGTCATCTTTTTTTTATTCAAACATTCTTTGTCCGCCACTTTAAAACCAACCGTAGAAGTTGACCCGACTTTAAAACCGGCACCCTCAAACATTTTTGCGATTAAGTGCACGGTCGTGGATTTTCCGTTCGTGCCGGTCACACCAATCACTACGAGTTTATTTGATGGAAAACCATAAAAAATATTCGCCGCGAGAGCGAGCGTCTTATGATACCACCGGAGCAAAAATCCCGGAATAATTTTTTTTATTAATTCTTTTATATTCATTTTATTTTTTTAACTTCTCTCAAAAATTGATCTCCTCTATCAAACTCATTTTTAAACATTCCAAAACTGGCGGCGGCGAGAGACAATAAGACCACGTCGCCGCGTGTGGCAAATTTTTGCGCGGTTTCGACGGCGTCAGACATACTGCGGACGACAATAATTGGTAATCGGTAATTGGTAATTAGTAATTGCTTTTGGAGTTTGGGGGTCGCGGTGCCAGATAAAAGCACGACTGCCTTGGTATATTTTTTAATTTCCGGCGCCAGATTTTTAAAATTCAAATTCTTGTCCGCTCCGCCGGCGATCAAAACAATATTTATTCCACCAATCGCTCGCAACGCCGCGATCGTCGCCTCGGGCATCGTAGCTGTCGTATCATTATAATATTTCACGCCGTGAATCTCACGCACAAATTCTAGCCGACCAGGAACTCCACGAAAGTTTTCCACGGCCTTTTTTATTTTCACTGTGGGCAAATCTAAAATTTTTCCCACTGCCACGGCTGCGGCAACATTTTCTAAATTATGTTCTCCTAAAATTTTTATTTTCCATTTGCGTGAAACGTCGTTTAAGGAAAACCAAACCACTTTGCTTGGCGCCCGTTTCGCCATTTTCTTGCACCATGCGCAATTTTTATTCAACACCAAAAAATCATTTTTTTTCTGATTGGCAAAAATTGCTTCTTTATCATAAACATATTTTGCCATACTATTTTTATAATAGTTCTGGTGGTCGGGATAAATATTTGTTACGACTGAAATTTCCGGACTAATTTTTAAATCCCGCCAACCCTGCAGTTGCCAGCTTGAAAGTTCCAAAACCGCGAGATCATTTTTTTTAACTTTCTCTAAAAGCGGAAGCGTGGCCATGCCACGGACATTGCCGCCGAAATACGTTTTTTTACCGGTTGCTTTGGCAATTTCATAAATTAAATTTGAGGTCGTTGTTTTTCCGCGCGTTCCCGTAATGCCAATAATTTTACCTTCTGTCTCGCGGGCAAATAATGCATCATCCATAAAAATTGGCACTCCATTTTTCTTGGCTTCGGCAATAAAAGGCGAATTAAGCGGCGCGCCTGCGGCCTTAAAAACCATATCAACATTTTTAAAATCTTGCAGTCGATGTTTTCCTAAGATAAATTTAACCGGATACGCTCCCTTTTTATTTTTCAAAAATTTTTTAATTTCCCGAACTGACAACGCCAAATCTTTCGCACTCTTTAAATCAGTTACAGTCACTCTCGCACCCTTTCCCGCTAAATATTTTACAACACCAACTCCCCGCCCCAAAAGGCCGAGCCCCATTACAGTTATTTTTTTATCTTTAAATTCCATATTTTATCTAAAAATATACACTCCTCCGCCGGTTAAAAGTCCAACAATAATTCCCGCTATTATAACGCCAAACGCGATTAAAATCAAGGCGCGCCGCGGCGGAATTCCGAAAAGAAATGAAGCAACGGCTCCGGACCAAGCGCCGGTGATGGGCAATGGAATCGCTACAAAAATAATGAGCGCTAAGTTAATTCCATATTTTAAAATACCCTTTTCAAATTTACGGCGCACGCGAGCGAACCACCAATCGAAAAATCTCTCTGCCACCCGCCAGTGTTTCTTCAAAAAATTCGCTGCCGGTTTGATAAAATAAACAATAAAAAAAATGGGAAGCATATTCCCCAAAACCGACCAAAAAAAAGCTGACCAAAAAGGCATTTTGTAAACTAAAAGCGCGACCGGCAAGGCCGCACGCAGTTCGGCAATCGGAATTGCGGCAATAAACATTACTGCTGCCTCAGGAGGAAAATTTTGAAACCAGCCGACGTAATCAATCATTGATTAATATTAATTACTGAATTAAAATCATTTTCTATTTTTTTAAACCCTTTATAATGCTGATAACTTTAAATTTTCTGACATTTTTAAAAAATACATCCCACAAAAGATAAATACCAAAACTTACCACCAACGCCGTGAAGCCAAACTTAATCATGGTTATAAAATCAAAAGAGATAAATTCTCCGCCGGCGATTAAATTACCATCAGGATTGAAAAATTTAAGCATAGCGCCCGGCATAGCTCCTAAAGTCAAAAAACTCGCGGTTGTGCCAATTAGAAAAATTGCTTGCAGCGTAGTCAATTCTTTTTGTGTATTTTCCTGATAAAGAGAATTTATCAAATCGGCCGCGGAACTAAGGGATTCATCAGTCATTTCCCAAAGCTTTATAATGTAATTATGTATGCTCATGGTTTTTACAAACCTGTCCGCTCTATACCTATTTAAAAATTCAAGATAACCAGAATCTTTTGCCTCAATCTGTCTGGCAGATATATAATTATCCATTTGCTTTATCCTATTTTTAATTAACGTATTTTTTTCCTTATAATCCAATAATCTTTCTCTCAGGTTTGGCAGTTCTTTGTATTTAATAACTTCCTTTTTTAAAATGTCAGCCACATTATCCCAAAGATAACGATTAATATTCAAAAATTTATGCATTTGCGCTTCGTATTCTCTGAAAAAAATATAATGACGGATGAGATTAAGACATTCTTTAGTTTTGATTTTCTTTGAAACAATACAAATATATTGAGAGGAAAAATAAATTTGATAATTTTTATCAATAACTTTCGCGTGCGGCAAGCTACTTCCCAAGCCTTCCAATAAATTATTTATCTCAGACTCCTTTGCCTGGCTCATTACTATCACAGTTGTCCTCACTCGATGCACCGGGGCAAGCATTGTCAAAAGCGGAAGCGGGGCGCCTTTACTATAAATAAAAGTGAGAATTTCGGCTAATTTTTTCTGATAAAAATTTTCTAAAAAGGATAAATCTTCCTCAATTTTTTTAAATTTTTTTTCTAAAACCAAAAGACCATCCTCAAAATATTCAAAATCACAGCCTTCGCAATTTACCGAAATTTGATCAAAGGTACCTCCGGCGTAGTTGGCCTTTTTTATTTTTAATGAATCATGCAGGGTAGTAATCTTTTTTTTATCCAAATCGAGTTCTGATCGTTGATACTTCAAAAAATTAAAAAACTCTTGAAGGTGCAACTTTGTTCTTGGGAACCAACTACCCGTGTATATTTTCTCAATTTTCATAAAAAAAATATTTTATTTATTTAAAAATTCATTTGCCTTCTCTAAAACCTTTTTCCCATTTGGAAAAGTAATCTGTTCCATCGCCTCCGCGTAAGGCAGCCATTTAAAATCAACGTGCTCATCGGAAAGCTTCACCTCTTCCATTTTTGTTTCGGCTAAATAAAAAATCGCTTCTTTGTAAATTGTTCTTCCTTCCTTTTTATAAAACCAAAAAATTTTCTCCCGGAATAAAGGAAAAAAAACCAAATCGGAAATTCCCGTTTCTTCTTTTGCTTCCCGCACGACCGTGTCTTCTTCTTTTTCCCCAATCTCAATCGCTCCCCGCGGAAAATCCCAATGTCCGGATTCGTAGCGCAAAAGCAAATATTTTATTTCGCCGTTGCGTTTAAAGATTACTGCTCCGGCGGAAATTTCTTTTGGCATAAATTACTAAAAACAAAAACATTAATTACCAGTTACTATTTACTAATTACCAAATTATACTAACCATAGAGTAATTGGTAACTAGTAATTAAGTAATTAAATTTTATATCATGAACCCCTACTCCCTCATCTTCACATCATACAAAACTTCTTCCGCTCGCCGCAAATTTTGTTTAGCCTGATCGTATTTTGTCCGCAAATATCCAGTCAAATTAATTTTGATCAACTCGCCGATCACATCGCGGACTCCCGCCACAAATTCTTCAACCTTTTTAAATTTTTTCTCCGTGGCCGCGAGAACCGCTTTCCGAACAAGTTCACCGGTAAAATCACAAATCCCACCCAAGTAAGTATCGGCATCAATTTCCGTCCCTTTTATAAAATCTATTTTTCCATCTTCCAAAAATCTCCCAAAAAATTTCGCTTCCACATATTCTTCAAGCGCCGCCCTATACGCCCCCTCGTAACGCAACTCCGGCTCTTGTTTAAACTTTTTTTCCAAATCTAAAAAAATCTTCTCCACCTCGGCGAGCAATGCATTGCCACCTTTTAAATCATTCCGGTGAAAAGCAAAAATCGCCTGCTTTGCCCTCATCAACGCTTCATTGGAAACCCCAATCAATTTTCTTCTTTCTTCTCCGTAAAATTCAAACTCTTTTTTTAAACTCTGAAATAATTTTTGATTAATCATGTTTTTGACTAACGACAGACGACTGACGACAAACAACTGGCGTTGAATTTAAAAACTTCAAGTTGTAAGTTGTCAGTTGTCAATTTTTATTTATAAATTAAATCTAAACACACTTGTCGCACTTCACGGCTAAAAGCAAAATGATGGAATTTCTGGTCACAAGGCCAACAACCTTATTATTCTCCACAACCGGTAAACGACCAAACTCATTATTGGCCATTTTCAAGAAAGCATCGTAAGCCGTATCGTTCGTTCGAAGCGTTAAAAGCTTTTCCGCTCCGGTCATTATTTCTCCCACTTTAATTTTTGACCATTTTGTCCGCGGCGTTCTCCTTAAATCTTCAATTGTAACAATACCAATAAGTTGATCATTTTCTTCAACGGGGAATCCGCCTTGTTTATAATCCAAAAAAGCCTTTGCCAAATCTTTAAGCAACATCTCGGGCGGAACACTTTTAAAATCCTTTTCCATAATTCGTCCAATATTAAACCGCGAAAGCACTTCTTCCATTCTTTGCTGTTTTAAACTTGATCCAGCGGCTTGGAGAAGAAACCAACTGATTAAAATTATCCATACCCCGCTCAAAAAATTATTTTCAAGCAGTAATTTAATTCCCCAAAGAGTAAAAAGAAACGCGATAAAACGGCTTGCGCCGACCGCCCGACGAGTTGCTCTTTCAATATCTTTATATTTTGCCCAAAGCGCCGAACGAAAAATTCTGCCGCCATCCAGAGGAAAAGCGGGAATTAAATTGAATACCGCCAAAATACCATTTATCAAAAAAAGATAATGAGCAATAGCCACGCCAGCAACGCCGATTTCAAAACCGGTAATTCCCCAAAAAAATCCGGCCAAAACAATGCTCGCAATCGGACCAGCGATTGCCATATCAAATTCATCAGCCGGCTTCTTCGGCTCGCTCACCATTTCCGCCACGCCCCCAAAAACAAACAGAGTTATGCTTTTTACAATAATATTTTTTCTCTTACCCACGAATGAATGAGAAAGCTCATGAAGCAAAACGGACACAAAAAGCAAAAACGCGGCGATGCTGCCGGAAAGCCAATAAGCTGTTTGCGTCCAGCCGGGATAATTTGCGGGAAAATAAAATTCCGCCAGCGACCAGACAATAAGAAATAAAATTAAAAACCAAGAAAAATGAATTTTTATTTCTATATTTTTAATTCTCCCCAATGAAAAAGAATTATGCATAAATATTTTTAATTTAAAAATCTTTATTTAGTTTTGTAAACTTTTTCTGTTTCTTCAACAATTTTATCCCAATTAAAATTTTTCTTAATAAATTCCCTCCCCCGTTCGCCCCTCCCCACTACGATTTCGGGGACATTAAAAAGATAAATTAATTTTTCGTAAAGATCGTCAATATTTTTCGTTTCAAAAGAAAATCCTGAATGATCAATTGTTTCCATGTTTTCCGGAATATTGCTGATTAAGACGCAAGTTCCATAAGACATTGCTTCCAAGATCGTGATGGAAAGCCCCTCGGCTTCGGACGGATGGACATAGAGATAGGCGTTCGCAAAAAGTTGTTTCAAGGGTTCGCCCGTTTTAAATCCGGTAAAAATAATATTGGGACTCTGCTCGGCGAGTTTATTCAAATAAGCGTAGTAATCATCGGTAAAACTCGGCGCGCCGACAATTACTAATTTTTTTATTTTTCCGCCAGGCCAATTTTTTGGATCATCACCAAAAATTTTTTCCATTTTGCGATAGGCCTGAATCAAATAATGAATCCCCTTATGTTTGATGAGCCGCGCTACCGTTAAAATGTATGACCCCTTTTTAAACCCGAATTTTTTTATTTCTTCGGTCCCGCTGACTTTTTCTACGCTAACCCCGTTTGGTATATAAACTAAATTTTTTTTAAATTTTTCCTTGCAATATTTTTGGATTGACTGGGAAACGGCGATGGTTATGTGCGCAAAACGACAAGCCGTCCATTCTCCCCACCCGAGATAGGTTCTGGCGAACCGTCCCCATTTTTTATGGAAGCGATCAATACTATGAAAAGTAACAACAATTTTTGCGTGTGGTTTAAAAATTCTAGGAATCCAAGCCAAAGTTGACGGGCCAACTCCGTGATAGTGGATAATGTCAACTTTTTTAAAAAGAACATGAATCGTTGCTAAAAAAGTATGGGTGATTGTGTCCAGATTTTTTGTAGCAATTGACGGCAGAGAGATCAGTTGAACTCCTTTATATTTTTTTTGGCCATTTATAATAAAACGAGGCCTGACATAAGCGTAAACTTCGTGGCCGTTCGCGACAAGCCGAACTGACAATTCTTCCACATGGCGCTCTATTCCCCCATCCCTGATAAAAGGGATGCCTTTTTGGCCAATCATGGCAATTTTCATAAAACTATTGCCAAAAATAAAATGTCTTGGTATTATTATATCAAATTAAGACTAAAACGGCTATTAACGACTTTCTCGTTCTTTTTTTAAAATTTTATTATGACCCGGTAGCTCAGCTGGTAGAGCATCTGCCTTTTAAGCAGAGGGTCCTGGGTTCGAGCCCCAGCCGGGTCATTTTTTATTTCCTTAAATTCAATAAAACCTTAGATTGAGAGGTTTTATTTTATCTTGACAAAACCAATACTTTATCCTAAAATAAAAAGTTGCGATAGATAACAGCAGAGGGAGGTAATCATGAATCTTGAGTGGGTTTTTGACCAATTCGGGAAACTCAAGCCGCGGCAGCTGTGGATCGCTCTTGCAGCGGCATACGAAGCACTCGCGGAGGACGAGGCGTTGATCCGGAGTCTTCGGGCAGAAAACGGAAGACTCTTTGATGAGAACGAAACACTTCGGTCCAAAAATACCGACCTTCAAGAGATGGTCGGGACCGACCCTCTGACCGGCCTGCCCAACCGCTACCGCATCGACGAAACCGTCGAAGCAGAAGTAGCTTACGCCCGGCGCTACGGCACGCCTCTCTCGGTTCTCTTTGTCGACGTTGACCACTTCAAGGCCGTCAACGACGAACTCGGCCACGAAGTCGGGGACGCCGTCCTCGTCGAACTGGCGAAACGTTTCCGCGAAACCCTGCGAGACTACGATGTCATCGGCAGGCACGGCGGCGAAGAATTTCTCGGAGTTCTCCGCAACAACACTCTGGAACAAGCCGCGATCGCGGCAGAACGGCTACGCAAGGCGGTAGCCGACAAACCCTTCGACTGCGCTGAACACGAGATCCCTGTCACAATCAGCATCGGCGTGGCTGAATGGTATCGCCCCGAACTCTCGGCTCCCCTGATCCACGCAGCCGACATGATGATGTACCGCGCGAAGCGTGGGGGCCGCAACCGCGTGGTCGCCGTCAAGCGCTAGAAGAACCTCAAGGACAGAAAAACCCTCCGGGAGGAAAGGTTTCACAAAATTCTGTCCTTGTTTTTTTATTATCAAGCGAGTGAGAGAAATGAAATTTTAATTTCATTTCCGAACGAGCGTGGATAACAAAAAGTAATACTTTTTATCTTAAAATTTCGTCAGCCATCTTCTTTGCCGCATCAATTGGCATTATCTTTTTAATATTTCTGCCCAAGCTTTCTAATTCTACTTTATTGTTTAACAGTTCGCGGATTGCTTCAGAAAAATTTTCCGGCGTAATATTCCGTTCGTTCCAAATAACAACAGCATTTTGTTTTTTAAAATAATAGGCGTTATCTTCTTGGTGACTGCCAGGGATTGGGATAAGCACTGTTGGTTTACCGAGCATAGCAAGCTCAGATAATGTTCCTAATCCTGCGCGGGAAATCACGAGATCCGCTACGGCAAGGGTGTCAGAATAATCTTTCATCAAAAACTCCACTGAATGATAGCGAGCAGTTTCTCTTTTTATTGTTTCTATTTTCGATTGCAGCGGCACATCAACTCTTCCTCCGGTCATGTGAACAACCTGACAAAATTCGGCAAGACGAAGCGCGGCAGCCACGACGATTTTATTCAAACTAAACGCACCTGTCCCACCTCCTAAGATTAAAATTACCGGAATATTTTTCTCTAAATTAAAAATTTCTGCGGCGCGATCTTTATTTCCGGAAAAAATTTCCGGACGCACCGGGTTTCCCGTCACAATGGCGCGGGGAAAATATTTTAAAGATTCCGAAAATGTTACAGTAATAATTTTTGCAAATCGCGCCGTCAGTTTATTTGCCAAACCTGGCCGAACATCTTGCTGATGAACTAAACTCGGCACGCGCAAAACCCAGCCGGCCCAAATAACAGGTACGGCAACAAACCCGCCGGCCGACAAAATCATCTGCGGCTTGAATTTTAAAATCAACCGAAGAGATTTGAAAAATCCCGCCGCAATCAAAAATGGCATTAAAAAATTCCAACCGGAAAAATATCGGCGTAATTTTCCCGCCGGCACACTTATGAATTTAATGTTATAAACCTCAACAACTTTTTTCTCCGGACCATTCTTTGTTCCAATCCACAAAAATTCCGCGTCGGGTGTGCGTTTTTGCAATTCTTCGGCCACAGCCAGTAGCGGCGTTACCGACCCCATTGTCCCTCCACCAGCCAAAATTATTTTCATAAAATTATTCCCTAGAATATTTTGAAATATTTGCCATAATTCCCGCTGCGGCAAGACAAACCGTAAGCGCCGTGCCGCCATAACTTACAAAAGGCAAAGGAATTCCGGTCAAGGGCAAAATTCCAAGCATTGCCCCAATATTTATAAATGATTGTAAAACAAACCAACTCGTAATACCAATCGCGAGCAACCGGCCAAAACCATCCGGAGCGTTTTTGGCAATTTTAAATCCGCGAATCGCCAAACCCACCAACGCCGCGACAAATAAAATCATAAAAATAAAACCCAACTCTTCGGCCATGACGGCAAAAATGGAATCACCGGCCACTTCGGGAAGATATTGAAATTTTTGTCGCGAAAGACCCAAACCCAATCCGAAAAACCCGCCCGAGCCAATCGCGAGCAATGCCTGATTGATATGATAACCGACTCCCTGCGGATCAAGTTCTGGATGTAAAAAAGTCGTTAAACGCGCAGTTCGATATGGAGCAAGTTTTACCAAAAGAAAAAATAAAAACGCCCCCGCTCCGGAAATCCAGGCAAGGTGTAAAAGAGGCGCTCCGGCGGAAAAATAAACAATTACCGAAATTATCGCGATAACGGAAAGAGTGCCGATGTCCGGCTGTAAAATCATTAAAATAGCTATGATGCCAAAAACCACTATAAAAGGAATAAAACTCGCGCCCGCTTCTTGCATATCCCGCCCGCCGCGTTTTGGACCAAGCCAAGCCGCGAGATAAATTAAAAAAGTTAATTTAACTATTTCCGACGGCTGGAGCGACATGCCCAAAATATTTATCCAACTTTTAGCTTTTCCATAGCCGGCGCCGAGGCCTGGAATAAAAACTAAAAGCAGGAGCACGACAGAAATAACCAAAAAGGGCAATGCGTACTTTTTCCATTTTCTGTAATCCAAACGCGACATTAAAAAAAATGCGCCAAGGCCAGGCAACAAACCAAAAAAAACTTGGTGTTTCAAATACCAATAATTATCATCGAACTTTTCATAAGCTGCCGGCGAACTCGCCGACGAAAGCATCATCAAACCGAAAACTAAAAGCGCACCAATAATCCCAATAAAAACGTAATCCGGTTTTTTCATACTTTAAAAAACATAAATCACTTTTTATCCCAAGCCAACATCCATGAGCGAAATAATAAAACCCACGACTGCCATCACTCCGGCAATGACCCAGAAGCGCATAACAATTTTGGGCTCGGGCCAACCAATAGCCTCGAGGTGATGATGGAGGGGGGTTGAAAGAAAAACCTTTTTTCTTCTAATTTTTTTGGAAATAATTTGAATAATCACGGAAATTGATTCTACTGCGAACAAAAATCCGATGATTGGTAAAAGTAAAACTGAATTCGTAAGCATAGCCACGATGCCAAGCGTCACGCCGAGCGACATCGCCCCTGTATCACCCATAAAAAATCTAGCGGGGTTGATGTTAAACCAAAGAAAAGCCAGGAGAGACCCGGCAATCACGCCGCAAAAAGCAGCTAAATCCATTTTCCCCTGAGAAAAAGCAATCGCGCCATATGCGGCAAAAGCGGCTAAAAGCAGTCCCCCGGCCAGACCATCCAGACCGTCGCTTTCGTTTACTGAAAAAGATGTCGCGACAATTATAAAAATAAAAATAGGAATATACCACCATCCGATAGAAAAACTTCCTAAAAAAGGAACGTGGATAAAATCCCAATCAAGTTTAAAATAAAACCACCACGCGCCAACCGCTGCGATCAAGGTATACATCAAAAGCCTGTGGCGCATTCTAAAACCCCCGCCGTTCGGTCCAATTCTCCGCGCGTTTAAATAGTCATCAACTAAACCAACTATTGCCGAAGCGACGAGCGCCCCCAAAGGTAAAAGCGTTTGAGAACGCGTTAAAAAATTAAATTTTTTTAGCAACTCCGAGCCCGTCCACTCCCCAAGATAAAAAACCAACAAAGCTAAAACTAAAACTGTAACCCAAATTAAAACTCCGCCCATGGTCGGCGTGCCGGATTTCGCTTTATGGAGCGCCGACATTATCGGCGCCGATTTTTCATCCCTGATTTGCTTGCCCAATTTATATTTAAACAAAAAATAAGTCAGAGCCGGTGTCCAGGACATAGCCATGATAAACGAAAAAGTCGTGAGAATAAAAATTTTAATGATTGAAAAATTGTCCATATTTCATTGATTAATCATAACGACCGAATAAGCGGCTAAAAGAAGTAAAATTTGAATAAAAGCGCCGGCTCCCGTCAAGAAATAACTTGTGATTTTATCTCTTAAATAAATTATATCCGCCAAAATAAAATTGATGGCGATAAAAAAAGTACCGATAAGCGGCATAATAAATATTTCGTACCACCTGCCAATAAAATCAACTCCAAAATAAATATTATAATGCAGGGGAAAATTTTCTCCCAGCGCCCGAAGTGGAGAAAATTTTAAATAAAGAAAACCCCAAATAAATAAATTCACCGCCAGCGAGAAAAAAAATAGTAATCTAAAAAATCCGTCTTTAAAAATAAGGACGGTGAAAAGTCTGAAAAAATTTTTAATGGCGATGAAAAAAATCATTTGAAAGGCAATCTAGTTTTTGATGGGCGACATCTCGCGTAATTTCGCCACAATGCCAGGCAATACTTTAATTAAGCGGCGCACTTCTTCTTCGGTATTGTTTTTTCCTAAAGTGATGCGCACGCTTCCGTGAGAAATCTCTGGAGAAATTCCCATGGCGGAAAGGACGTGCGACGGCTCAAGCGATCCGGAAGAGCAAGCTGAACCAGTAGAGATGGCGATGCCTTCCATGTCAAGCATCAATAAAATACTCTCACCCTCTACATTTTTGAAACAGAAATTAATATTTCCCGGTACACGCTGTTTTAAATCACCGTTAAAAATTACGCCGGGAATCTTTTGTAAAACTCCCTTTACCAATTTATCACGCAATTTTTTTATCCTTAAATTTTCACTTTTAACTTTTAACTTTTCACTCAATCGTTCCACTGCCTTGCCAAGCCCAACTATCCCCGCGACATTTTCCGTCCCGGAGCGGATCCCCCGTTCCTGATGGCCACCAAAAATAATTGGGAAAAGTGGCGTGCCTTCTCGCACAAAAAGAATACCCGTTCCCTTTGGTCCGTAAATTTTGTGTGCCGAAAAAGATAACATATCAACTCCCAAAAAATCAACTCGGCAATTACAAAAATTTACCGCCTGAACCGCGTCGGTATGAAAATAAATTTTGTCTTCATTACCGCGACCGGCGTTTACCTCTTTGACAATCCGGCTAATTTCTTGTATCGGCTGGATTGTGCCGACTTCATTATTAACATACATTATGGAAACTAAAATCGTTTCTGGCTGAATTGCCTTTTTGAAATCTTCCAATTTTACTATTCCCTTGCGACTGACAGGCAAATATGTAACTTCAACTTCTTCTTTTTTTAATTCGCGACAAACCTCAAAAACCGCCGGATGTTCAATCGCCGAAGTGATTACGTGAATTTTTCTTTTCGGATCAAGCGCGCGCGCCCGACGGACAAAACCAACTATCGCCAGATTATTACTTTCTGTCCCTCCAGAAGTAAAAATAATTTCCTTAGATTTGCAAGACAAAAATTTTGCCACTTGCTCCCGCGCTTTTTCGACCCCGATTCGCGCTTTTTGACCAAAAAAATGAAGCGACGACGCGTTGCCAAAATTATTTTTTAGATACGGCAACATCGCCCGCAAAACTTGCGGGTCAACTGACGTCGTAGCCGAATGATCAAAATATATTCGCTTCATAAATTTACACCGCTTGCACTTCTTTCACTTCTTTAATTTTTGCTTTCAAGACTCTCGCGATTCCCTGCTCAAGGGTCATCGCCGCCATTGGGCAATGATGACAAGCACCAACAAGTTTAACTTTCACCACGCCGGTTTTTTCATCGACATCAACTAATTCCACATCTCCTCCATCAGCTTGAAGAGCCGGCCGTATTTCGTCTAAAATTTTTTTAACTTTATTTTTCATAAATTTATTTATTTAATTTTTTAATCGCGTCATGCAGGGCCTCAACCGCCAAAACCGAGCAGTGTAACTTTATTGGCGGCAGACCGCCCAATGAATCGGCTATATTGGCTTTCGTCACCTTGGCTGCTTCTTCTACTTCCTTTCCCTTTACTAAATCAGTAATCATGGACGACGTGGCAATGGCCGCGGCGCAACCCAGAGTTTCAAATTTAATGTCTTTAATATAATCAACTATTTTCCCGCCGACTTTTTTCTTATCAATTTTTAAATATAATTTCATCATATCACCGCAGAGAGGGTTTCCCGACTCTCCGACAACCGTCGGATTTTTAATCACCCCTTGATTATGCGGAGTTTTAAAATGTTTTATAACTTCCTTTGAATACATAATTTGAGACATAAAACTGCTACTTTTTAAATTTTTTTAATTCTTCATAATAAGGCTCGACCGCTGTTTTGCCAAACTCTCTTCGATATCTCTTTAACTGCTCTCTGATTTCATCCTCAATATTTTTCCTTTTTTCAACGTCTGATTCACCCTTTAGATGTTTAAACAATTCTTCAATAACTACCATCCATGTAATGTCCTTCTCTGTCTCAAAAGCCATTCTGAAAGATTCTGTTTTCATATATTTATTTTGTTTATTTTTTAACCAAAAATCTTTAATCTATTTTTCAATTATATCTCATTTATCTTTTAAATTCAAGGGTAGACCTAAAATAAGGTTGACAGCCTAAAAACTCTTTGATAACATATAAAACATCTGAAACTTATCAATTTACCAGCTTATTAGCTTATCGGCTTACCAGCTTATTAGCTTATCGGCTAAAAAATATGGCTCATAAAAAAGCAGGCGGTTCTACTAGTTTAGGCCGCGATTCACAAGCTCAAAGATTAGGCGTAAAAATGACCGAAGGCCAGATGGCCCATCCCGGCTGTATTTTAGTCCGCCAACGCGGCACAAAAATTCATCCCGGACAAAATGTCCGGCGCGGCAGTGATGATACTTTGTATTCAGTTGCTGACGGTATGGTCAAATTCGCTACGAAGAAGAAAACAAAATTTGATGGACATTTACGTCTGACCAAAATCGTGAATGTCCTCCCCAAGAAAGCGTAAAAAATAGAAAAGATTCCATTAACATTAAAAGAAGGCTGGAGTAGCCTTCTTTTGTTTTTTTTTATTGATAAGCGAGTGAGATCCCGCAGTACTGCGGGACGGTGAGCACAATCAACAAAGGTCGAATACCCTTTATTTTTCTACAACTATCATTATTCGCTCCCCAGTCCGCATATCCGGCTCTGGCCTGGGATCATGAAACTCTCGATCACCGCCTACCCAATCGTGTACTGCCCAAAGCAGATCACCATATTTATAACGATATGCCTCACCGCGTTTTGTTCCAGGGTCGTTTGTAATAAATTCATCTTCGTCAAAGCCGCGAATCAAAAGCATGTGATAAAGCGGCCCGGGTTGAGTGTAATAAGGATTGCCAATGTCTCGTCCGGCCAAAGGAACAATAATCAAATTTCCCGCGATCAATTGTTTCTTTATCTCCGCTTCCGAAACCATTTTGTTGAGGGTCGCCTTAAGTCCAAAATATTTCTGGAGAACCTCGGCTGTCTGCTCGGCAGTTAAATCTATCGGATAGCCATTATCCTCTTCCCATTGCGCTAACTTCAAAATTTCCTCTGCCATTATATTATTGTCCAATTTTTCATTTTTGAAATACCGCGCCACCATAATCATTGAAGCTTCTTCACAGGCTTCCTGGTATGGCATACTCCAATCACCCTGAGGAGCTTGAGAGGCGAAAGGAACTTTGAGATCAAATTTAACAGGCAAAACGACTGCCGGCGTTTCATTATTAATATTAGTATTAGTGTTAGTATTCGCGTTGGCCAGCTCATTATTTTCTTGATTTACATTTGAGGCTAAGTTAACCGCGGGCGGACTAACACTATTTTGATTACCAGAAATATTTTTATTAACAACAGTCGGCTGTTGTATTAAACAGCCGGAAAGAAATAAAATTGCTAATATTGGAAAAATAATACGCTTCATGGATCTAAAATAAAATTATAATATGGGGTAATATTTTATCCGCGAGACTTTAAACAGGCAGAAATAAATTCTTTAAAAAGCGGATGTGGATTTAGCGGGCGAGATTTAAACTCGGGATGAAATTGCACTCCAACGAAGAATGGATGATCCTTCACTTCAATTATCTCTACCAAACTATTGTCTGGCGACGCACCGGCAATCACAAGCCCTGCTTTTTCAAATTGTTCACGATAAGTATTATTAAATTCGTAGCGGTGGCGATGGCGTTCAGAAATATTTTTTTGGCCGTAAGCTTTATAACTCAAAGATTTTTTATTTAAAATGCAAGGGTACGCGCCAAGTCGCATCGTCCCGCCGTATTTTTTATTTTTCACCAAATCACTTTGATTTTCCATAATATGAATAATCGGATTCGTCGTTTTTGGATTAATTTCCGCCGTGTTAGCGTCTGCAAGACCACAAATATTTCTCGCAAATTCTACCACTGCCATTTGCATACCGTAACATAATCCAAAATAAGGAATTTTATTTTCTCGACAATATTGAATCGCTTTTATCTTTCCTTCCACGCCGCGCGAACCAAAACCGCCCGGCACGATTATTCCGTCAAGACTTTTTAATTCTTTAAGTTTTGACGGATCTTTTTCATACTCTTCAGAATTTAACCAGGTCAAAACCGGCTTACGGTTATGCGCCCAAGCCGCGTGCTTTATTGCCTCAATCACGGAGATGTAGGCGTCAGACAAAACAAAATTTCCTGTGGTAAAATATTTTCCCACAACGCCAACTCGCACCTCGCCCTTAGCTGTTTTTATGGTTTTGACAAGCTTTTTCCATTCTACTAAATCCTTTTGCCGCGCGCGCATATAAAATTTTGAAAGAATTCTCTGCCCCAACTGTTCTTTTTCAAAATTAAGTGGCACTTCGTAAATTGAATCTATATCCGGCGCGGAAATAATATCGCGCTTATCCACGTTGCAAAAAATTGAAATTTTTCTTTTTCTCGGCTCGTCAATCTGCTGCTCGGCGCGGCACAAAATAAAATCCGGTTGGATCCCGGCGGCGTTTAGAAGTTGAGCCGCCTGCTGAGTAGGCTTGGTTTTCATCTCACCAATTTTTGACGGAATCGGTAAATAGCTCACTAAAACAAAAAGGACGTCGTCCGGACGCCGCTGATGAAGCATTCTTGCTGCTTCCAAGAATAAAACATTTTGATATTCACCGACTGTCCCGCCAACTTCCACAATTACAAAATCTGCTTTAGCAATTTTTGCCGCTCGGCGAATTCTTCTAATTACTTCTTCCGGAACGTGGGGAACGACTTCCACGCACCGTCCGCCATATTCCAAATTTCTTTCTTTTTGGATAACCGTCTGATAAACCCGGCCAGTGGTCATGTAGTTGTCCGAATAAATGTTCGTGTCTAAAAATCTTTCGTAATTTCCTATGTCCTGATCCGTTTCATCGCCGTCCTCAGTTACAAAAACCTCTCCATGCTCAACTGGATTCATGGTGCCGGCATCAACATTAATGTAAGGATCAATTTTCACCGCCGTCACCCTAAAACCTTTACCCTGCAAAATTTTTCCGATAGAAGCAGCGGCCGTGCCCTTTCCTACCCCGGACATCACTCCGCCCACGACAAAAATAAACTTGGTCATAATATCTTGAAACTTACAACTTAAAACTTATAACTCATGGTTTTGATGAGTTACACCTTTCAGGTTGCAAAGATTAATTTTCTCCGATAACCCTTACTAAAATTTTTGTTTCCAGTCCTTCCCGTAATTTTATCATAATTTCGTGGCCGCCGACATCTTTGATTGGTTTTTCCATTTTTATCTGATTTTTTTCTATTTCAAACCCCTTCTTTTTTAATTCAACCGCCACTTCCTCTATCCCGACCGAACCGTAAAGCTTTCCGCCCTCCCCAACCTTGGCCGCGATTTTAATTTCCGCGCCCAAAAGCTCTTTAGCTATTTTTTTTATTTTTTTCTCTTCATTTACTGCTTTTTCCGCCGCCGCTTTTTTTTGAGCTTCCACTTTTGCCACAAAGCCAACCGTAGCCAACCGCGCCAAACCCCGAGGTATCAAAAAATTGCGACCGTATCCTTCGGCCACTTCTTTCGTTTCCCCCACTTTTCCGACTTTATCCACATTTTTAAGAAGAATAACTTTCATATATCACTTCATTATAGCAAAAAATTTAAAAAGCAAAAACATCTCTTTTCATCTTTTCGTCATAAAAAAAACATATAATAAAAGGTGGAAAAAATTAAAGATTAAACATATGAATCAAGATCTGTGCTATTGCGGCGAACGAGCCGTCCGCGGCGAGGGACTGCTTCGGAACACAATGTCCTGCCCCGCTTGCGGCAGCGAATGGGAAATAACCCATTGCTGGAATTGCGGCGAACCGATTGACGGAAGATTTTCTTCTACCTGCCGTTCTTGTGATTGGTATCTTTGCGCAAAATGTGGAGCTCATGAACCGGACTGCACTCGCACAATACAAGCAAAGGCAAAAGTCGACGCCCACTATCAAAACACCTTCGCTTAATTAAACCTTGAAACCAAAAAAGAGGTGATAAGCCTCTTTTTTGGTTTTTACTCCGTTGGGCTGTTGATAATTTCGGTTGCTTTGTCCATTTGTGGATCGCGATTGGCGTTGTAATCATCTTCTGTCAGAAAAATTTCCACGTCCGGAACTATCCCCTCTTTGTCGATTAATCTCCCTTTTGGTGTCAGCCATTCAGCCACGGTAATTTTCACGGCCGAACCATCGGGCAACGGTTCTAAATTTTGCACTGAACCCTTCCCAAAAGTTTTTTCACCGATAAGCGTTGCCTTTTCGTAATCCTGAAGAGCGCCGGCAACGATCTCTGAAGCTGAAGCTGAACCTTGATTAACTAAAACTACGGTCTTTAAATTTTGAAACCGGGCCAAACCCTCGGAACGCTCCTCATTTTTTTTGCCGTCGTCCATCTGTTCTATTACTACAATGTCATTTGGAATCCACTCGCCGGCAATCTCGACGGCTGTGTTTAAAAATCCGCCGGGATTATTTCTTAAATCTAAAATTAAACCTTTGGGATTTTTTGCGAGAAGTTCTATCACGGCCTGATTAAATCTTCTTGAAGTGTCTTCGTTAAAATGATTAATTTCAATATAAGCGATGCCATCCTTCATTTCCCATTTGACACTCGCAACTTCAATTTTATCACGCGTAATCTTAAAATCTCTTATTTTATCCCAGCCTTCACGCCAAATTGTTAAAGTAACATCCGTGCCTTTTTCTCCGCGAATAATACTCACAGCATAATCTAATGCCATGTCAGTCGTATCGCGGCCGTCAATAGATAAAATCTGGTCGCCCGCCTTAAGACCAACTCTTTCGGCCGGTGTATCGGGCAACGGCGCAATAATGGTAAGCTGATTCTTTTTTATGCCAAGTTCGGCGCCAATTCCGGAAAAAGTTCCCTCCAACTCTTGTTTAAAATCCGCCGCTGTTTCTGGATCAAAAAAAACAGAATATGGGTCACCAAGGGAAGAAATAATTCCCGAAAGAGCTCCGTAAAAAAGTTCCGTGTCTCGGACCGGCTGATGAACGTAATTGGTTTTTGCTAAATTCCAGACTTCCCAAAAAAGATTAAAATCAATATCTTTAGATAAATATTCCGAAACTTTTTTTTCATTTTTAATTTCCCCGCCGTAAAATTCTTTTTCCGCCCCGACGCGTCCCTGCCGCGCTCCCAAGGCCATGCCGCCCAAAAATCCTCCCAAAACCAAAGTTACCACGACGTAGATCGCGGTGTACCTAAAAATAAATTTATATCTTTCGGGAAATTTATATATCATAAATATTTTAAATTTTTAAACTCTTTTAATATCCGCACCGAGCTCCCGGAGCCTTTCGTCAATTCTCTCATACCCTCGGTCAACAATTTCCGCCTCGTTAATAATCGTTTGTCCAGAAGCTATGAGCCCGGCAATAATCAATGTCGCGCCGGCGCGCAAATCAAAACTTTTTATTTCTTGGCCGACAAGCGGAGTCGGACCGGTGATAATTACGCGGTGGGGATCGGCAACGATGGCATTTGCCCCCATTTTTATAAGTTCACTGACATAACCCATTCTTCCTTCAAAAAGCGGATCGGCAATTAAAGTCGTTCCTTGACATTGCGTCGCTAAAACTCCAAATGGCGCCTGTAGGTCGGTTGGAAAACCCGGGTATGGCAAAGTTTGTAAACGGAAAGCTCGCAAACGTTTTGACGGTTTAATTTTTAAATAATCCTTGCCGACTTCCAAATTCACGCTTGCCTCTTCTAATTTAAGTAAAATTATTTCAAGATGTTCCGGGATAATATTTTCGATTGTGACCTCACCGCCAGACACGGCCGCAGCCACGGCCAAAGTCCCAATTTCAATCTGATCGGGAATCAAAGTGTGACACGCACCGTGCAATTTTTCCACACCTGAAATTTTAAGAGTGTGAGTGCCCGCGCCGGAAATTTTTGCTCCCATGTTCGTTAAAAATTTTATCAAATCCTGAACATGCGGCTCAGCAGCGGCCAGGTGCACCTCTGTTTCACCCTTGGCCAAAGAAGCGGCCATCAAAAGATTCTCTGTTGCTGTAACAGAAAATTCTGGTAAAATGATAAGGGAACCAATAAGACCGTCTGTCTCCAGGCAAAAATGTCCATTTTCTCTTGTAACTTTTGCGCCTATTTTTTCCAGGGCGTAAAAATGCGTGTCTGGCGGACGGTTGCCAATAATACAACCTCCTGGTTCGGGAATCGTTACTCTTCTAAATCTGGCTAAAAGCGGCCCCAAAAAAAGAATTGACGAACGCATACTTTTAACCAATTTTTCATCAAGTAATTTTATATCAACATTTTTTGCGCAAATCGTTACTTCATGATCCCCTGTCCATTCCACGCTCGCTCCCAAACTTTTCAAAATCTCAAGCATTCGCAGTACATCGGAAATTTTCGGGACATTTGAAATTACACATTCTTCAGAAGTCAAAAGAGCCGCCGCGATAATCGGAGTCGCCGCGTTTTTCATGCCAGAAGCTCTAATTTTTCCGTTTATTGGTTTACCGCCCTCAATGATAAATTTGGACATATAATTATTTTAGTATAGCGTTATTGCTTCAAAATATCAAGATAAAACTTCGTAAATTTAACTCATAACCCAATCCATAAAATGACCCTTCCTTTCCGTCGAATAGTTTACCTGGCATTCATCATAATATTTTTATTAATTACTCCTGTCGTTATTCTCTATACGGCTGGATATCGTTATAATTTCCAAACCAACAGAATCCAAAAAACCGGAATTTTAATTTTAAAATCAAATCCGGCAGGAGCAGAAATTTACTTAAACGGAAAATTACGAACAGAAAAAACTCCAGCCAGAATCGCGAATCTCCTTCCCGATGATTATACCATCAAAATTGAAAAGAAAAATTTTTATCCTTGGCAAAAAATTCTTCCCGTAGAAAGCAGCCTGACTACTTTCGCGGAAAATATTACTCTCTTTGAAAAAACATTACCCGCCGAAGTTGTAGAGACCAATTCGGAATTATTCAGTCTCGCGCCTAACAAGGAAAAAATTATTTACCTAAATAAAAAAGAAACTGGAGATGAAATCTGGCTTTTAAATTTTAAAAATAATAAAAGCAGTTTAATTTACAGAATTTCTGAAGAAAAAAGTAATATTGTTAATTTGGAATGGAGCAATGATAACCAAAAAATTCTGATTACTATTGACTTCTCCGAGGCACCTCAAACTCATAAATATATTATGATAAATCCGGGAAATAATGAAATTTCAGTCTATCAAAAACTGTCTGATTTTTATTTTACTTTCAAGGGCGTTCCTATAAATATCGCCGACGCTCATCTTCTTCCGGATTTAGATGTCTCGGCGGGATATTCCGGCGTAGTCGCCGTCCTTGATCAAAAAACAAAAAATCTTTCTGTGGTTCGCCCTACTTCGTTGGAAGCTCTCTTTGAAACAAAGGCTGACCAATTTGCCTGGTCAGCAGATGGAAAAAAACTTCTCTATACTATTGATTTTGAAATCTGGGTTTACGACTTTTCCGCTGATAAAAAAATATTTGTCAGTCGTTATGGGCAGGAAATAAAAAAAATAGGGTGGATTAATGAAAATTATATTGCTGTCCTTCTTGGCGGAACCATCAAAATTATTGAACTTGATGAACGCGATCAGAGGAACGTATTGGATCTTATAACTCCAGAAGAGCTCAATAATTTTTTTGTAGATGGAGCCAAGCAAAGCATTTATTTTTCCGGTATTATCGGAAACAAAAAGGGAGTTTTTGAACTCCCGTATTGAAGTAACGCGTAACAGGTAACGAGTAAACTGATTATTAAAAAATCACTTATTAGCAATCACTAATTAATCTGCTATAACTCCACTATTGAATTATCGCCGATAATCATTTTATGGCCGAGCGGTAAACTATCACAGGACGAAGCAACGACTGTGTTATGGCCAACCAAGCTATCAACAATTCTCTTGCCGCATTTTATTTCCGCATTATCAAAAATAATTGAGTGCTCAATTTCCGTATTGGTGATTTTTGTGTTATTGCCTACTGAAGTATAGGGTCCGATGTAGCTGTCATTAATTACACAATTCGCTCCGATTACAACCGGTCCGCGGATCAGAGATTTCCCGCCAATGTAAGTTCCTTTTTCAATTTTTACTTTTCCCTGAATAATTACTCCTGGGGCCACATCGGCCTCATTTTTTATATCTGACAAATCATGCAAAATTAATTGATTTCCTTCAAGCAAATCTTCCGGCTTTCCCGTGTCTTTCCACCAACCGGTAATTTCCTCATAACCAACATTAAAACCTTTTTCAATCAAATAAGTGTTGGCATCGGAAATTTCATACTCACCGCGCGGTGAGGGTGGAATATTTTCTACGGCGTCAAAAATACGGTGGTCATAAATATAAATTCCCGTCTGGGCAAAATTGCTTTTGGGCTGACTTGGTTTTTCTTCAACGCGGAGAACTTTTCCGTTAGAAATAACTGGCACACCGAATCTTTCCGGATCAGATACGCGGGCGAAAGCCAAAAGAACGTTAAGTTTTTCGTTGACAAATTTATCAACAAATCTTTTGATGCTTCCCAAAATAATATTATCGCCGAGATAAAAAATAAAAGGTTCATCGCCCAAAAAATCCTTGGCGTTCCGGACAATATGCGCCAATCCTTTCGGCCCGCCGGATTGCTCAATATAGGAAATTTTTAAACCCCAGCGACTGCCGTCGCCAACTACCGGCTGAATTTCTTTTTCTCCAGGATTAATATTTATCCCGACTTCTTTCACACCGGTTTCTGCTATTTTTTCCAACGCGTAAAACAACATCGGTTTGTTAGCGATGGGAATCAAATGTTTATTGGTTGTATAAGTAATTGGTCTGAGCCTTGTTGCTCTTCCTCCGGCCGTAATCAGGGCTTTCATAAATTTATTTCGTTTTTAGATAATCCAACAACGCTTCTTCCCATTTTCGCATTGGCGGAAGTTTGGTATTTAACAAAACCGAATATTTTGGCCTCTTGGCGGGACGAGGAAATCTCTCGGCGCCAACCGGCGCCAATTTAATACTTTTTCCGGATAATTCAAATGTCTTCTTGGCCCAACCGTACCAGGTGCAGCAGCCGGAGTTCGTTACGTGATAAATGCCAAACGGTTTTTCCCATTCAATAATTTCTCTCGTTCGTTTCGCGAGATCCAAAACATAAGTCGGCGAACTCACTTCTTCATCAACCAATTCCAGACAATCTTTTTCCTCGGCGCATTTTAACATTACATCAACAAAACTTTTCTTTGCTCCTTCGCTTGTTGCCGGTTTGCCAAACAACCGCGAGGTTCTTATCAAATAATATTTTTCATTTTTCAATTGCCCTTCTCCCAAAAGTTTTGACGCGGCGTACACGCTTTGCGGTCTTGGCTCGTCATCTTCTTTATAACCATCAATCTCTTTTCCGTCAAAAACATAGTCGGTGCTATAATGAACCAAAATCGCGCCAACCACCTCGGCTGTTAAAGATAAATTCCCAACAGCATAACCATTAACCGCTTCAGCCAAATCTTTCTCTCCCTCTTCAATTTTATCCACCGCATTATAAGCCGCGGCGTTAATAATAATTTCTGGCCTCGCAGATTTTATTTTTTCCAAAACTAAATCTTTTTTTGTAATATCAATTTCCTCTTTATCCCACGTCAAAACCTCATAGCCGTTTCCGCTAAATTCCCGCGCTAACTCTTGCCCCAACATCCCCTTTGCCCCAATGATTAAAACCTTCATATTTAAGCTAAATTTTAACATTTTACTACTCTTTCTACTTTACTAAAATCGCTGCTTTTCGTCAATCCTTAACAATAAAAAAGACACCGCCTCGGCAACTGCTAGTTGCCAAAACGGTGTAGTGTTCTTCCTCCTTGTTCTTGCCCGGATCAGGCCACGGACGACTACAGCCCGGCCTTGGCCAAGGCCGAAAGCGAGCGACCGTCGGTGGACTGCCTCCGGAACTCGTCCGGAGTCATGCCCTCTTCGTCCGGGAAGTCAGCATTCACGAGATAGATGGCTATCATCCCCATGATGCGCTGGGGGTTCGACTCGACGAAGTTCGAATCGTAGAACGTACCGACGAGCTTGCCCTTGTCGGCCAATTCTCCCTTGGAGATACTGGACGGCTTCAGTTCCAAGACCTCGCCATTCAGACCCTTGGTCCTCCGCACCCGCACCCGCGGCGCGCCGTACCTGTTCATCTCGATCACGACATGGCCCACAACGCGCGGACTACCGTCCTCCGGCTGCGGCACGTTCGGCTCCTCGTAGAGCGCGATCTGTCCCCAGCCGCCGCGATCCACGTAGCGGGCGTCGTGGAATTTGCCGTCGCCCCGGCAGCTCCATCCGGTAGCCGGATCGAAAATCCAGAGCTCGGCCGCCTTGTTCTCCGTGACCTTCTTCTCGCGGACCGCATCGGGCTCGAGACAGACGACGACATTCTCGCCCAAGCGCTTGCGCGCCTCCGCCAAGGTGATGGTCTCTTTCATTCCTTCTTCTCCTTCCCTGAAGCCACCTTTTGGCTTCTTGCTGATACAAATAAATTAAAACAAAAACTGAAAAATGTCAATACTAAAAAACGGCCACCCGGCCGTTTTTGTTTAATCCAAACTAATTATCTTTTCTTTTTCTTTGCTTCCCTCTCCAATTCTACAATAATCCCCAAAACCTGGGAACCAAATTCTCTAAATAACGCCTTTTTTGCGTCTTCACCCTGTTTTCCTCCTCTTAAAATCATGCCCTCTAAACTTCGAAAACGTTCTCTTATTCTCTCTTTTTCTCTTTCCGGATTTATTCCTTCTCGCATATATTTATAATTTATTTTTGATAATGAGGATTCACTATTTTAAATTCTTCGTAGTCTTCAACATAATCACTCCGGTCGGGACTATAATTTGTAGATGACAAGGCCAAAAGTACCGCGTCCGGGGAAAAATCTTTAAAATGATGCCAGACAAAATTTGGAACATAAAGCGCTCCGGTCGGTCCGGTAAGCGGGATTTCCTCAAGACCCTGTCCGCGATCGATAACTGCTGTGCATGTTCCCTGAACCAAAACAAAAAATTCTTCTTCAACTTTATGGCAGTGCGCCCCGGTCGGAGATTGGGGCTTTGTAATAAAATAAACTCTCTTCACTTCAAAATCAATATAATCTTTCAACTCCATCGGACTCATCACAAATTTCGGCGTGTCAACTTTCTTTAATTCAAAAATTTTAAATTCTTTTGCCATAAATTATTTAATATGCGGATTTAACTCTTCTTTTCGCTTTTGCAATTTTTCTACCCATTCTTTATTCGCCAAGTACCATTCCACAGTTTCTTTCAAGCCTTGCTCAAATTTATCACGCGTATAATTTGGCTGCCATCCCAAAGTCAAAATTTTTGAAGCATCAATCGCATAGCGGCGATCGTGTCCCGGACGATCAGTAACGTACTCAATCATCTCTTCTCCCTTGCCCATAATTTCTAACATCATCTTTGTAATCTCCATGTTGCTGCGTTCATTATCAACACCGATATTATAAACTTCTCCTGGCACGCCCTTGTGAAGCAGCAAATCCAGAGAGGCAGCATGGTCTGTAACATGAATCCAGTCGCGGACATAAAGTCCATCGCCGTAAACCGGAACTTTTTGATTATTAATCAAGCGGAAAATAAAGAATGGAATTAATTTTTCGGGAAATTGATATGGTCCGTAGTTATTTGAACAATGAGTCACCACGACCGGAACTTTGTGGGTGACAAAATATGCGTTACACATTAAATCTCCGCCGGCCTTGGCCGCGGCATAAGGCATATTGGGCCAGATCGGAGTGGACTCAATAAATTTTCTATCTTCATCAAGTCTCAACGCGCCGTAAACTTCATCGGTTGAAACATTTACAAATTTTTCTATATTATTGGCTCGCACGGCGTCTAAAATCATCTGCACACCGAGCGTATTTGTCATAACAAAATCTTTGCAGCCACCATGGATTGAACGGTCAACGTGAGTTTCCGCGGCAAAATTAATCACATGGCTAATTTTGTGCTCGGCAATAACTTGGTTTAATTTTTCCAAATCGCAAATATCACCTTGGACAAAAGTGTAGTTGGGATTATTTTCTACGTCGCGCAAATTATCCAGATTTCCCGCGTAAGTTAGCTTGTCGTAATTTACGATTTTATAATCCGGATATTTTTTTAACATTTGCCGGACAAAATTTGAACCAATAAATCCGGCGCCTCCACAAACTAATAAATTCATAATTTTATTTTTATTTATTCTATAAATTTTTTAATCTTTTCCCCGATTTCTGCCATCTCCCCTTCCTGATATTGTTTTGTCCTTGACCACGGATGCAAACCGTCGTTTTCAAAGCGTGGAATAATGTGCCAATGTAAATGCGGAACGACTTGACCGGCGATCGCGCCGTTGTTTTGTCCGACATTAAAACCCTTCAAATCAAACGCCCTGGTAATTCCCCACGCCACTTTTTTTATTGTAATCATTATTTCTTTTAAAATTTCCTCTCCTCCGTCAAGCAAATTTTCAAAATGCTCTTTGGGTACGACAAGTGTATGTCCGGGATTCACCGGATTAATGTCCAAAAAGGCCACCACTTTGTGATTTTCATAAACTTTTACCGAGGGCAATTCTCCTCTGATGATTTTACAAAAAATGCAGTCCATAATTTTATGTCTTGATTTTTTTATCCAATATTACCGTCAGAATACCAGAAACTAGCGGGATTATCAAGAGTAAATTAAAACTAATATAAAAACTCACAAACCCAGGTTCAATCCAATCCAAAATACAAAAAACAATAAGGGCAATAAAGGAAACCACAAACGCATCTCTAAAAATTTTGTAAAAAAATTCTTTTATTGTCATAAAATTTTGTTTAACCGCTCGATTATTTCTTCCAGAACTTTATTGGCTATTTCTTTTTCGGTCATCGGTTTGCGGATAAAAAGTGCCCTAATTTTATAAATCATAATATCGCCCGCTTGAAGTTCCGGCGCGGAAAAACCAAATCTAAACTTTTTTCCTTCCGGGGAAAGTTTTCCCAACTCAAAAATTTCTGTTTTTGTTTGCAAAGCTCCCTCGGTCGGCGGTAATTCGCGAAAATCAAATGTCCAGGCATCTTTATTCGCGAGACCACCAAATTTTATTGGCACATCGGCTGAATTTTTATATTTTATAGTCACGGCCACCTCGGAAAAATTGCTATTCGGACTCAAATCAAAATAAACCGGCTCGGAAAGCATTGTCCGATAAGTTTCACCGTCAATATCTTCTTCTATTTCGGAAACTCTATCTTTTGGATAAAGTTTGGAAATAAAGGGCGTTTCGCTCCGCATATCATAAACTGCTTCCATCCTACCGCTAGGCGCGATTGCTTTTACGGAAAGCCAGCCCAAAGCGATCATGGGAATAAAAATTAAAATTGTACGGATAAATTTATGCCAAAAAGAAAGCATATTCTATTTTAAATATTCCAATTGATAAAGCGTCTCCGCTCCAAAATTTTTTATTTCAATTATTTTTATCTCTTCCCCATTAATCCTCCCGTCATCATAAAGATAATCCATTTCTTTTTCGGTGAGCGGCAGGCCGTAATAATAAAGCGGTAAAGTTTTCGCAAGTTTTGGGATTGCCGCATAAGTACTTTCTTCACGAAACGGCGAGACAACCCTGTGCTCGGGAAAAAATATTTTATCACCGCGGTCAACAATAATCACTGCCTCGGATGGAACGAGTAAATTAACTTCTTTGGCAATCATGGCGTAATCATGCACGTTTTTATAAACATAAGCCAAACCGTCATTTTTATCAAAAAAAGTAAGTTTCATCCCGAAGAGAATAAAAATTAAACAAAGAACGCCGGCGAAAATCTTTTCTTTTAGGGGACGAATAAAATCAACTAATTTTATGAGAGTAAACGCGACGAGCGGCAATGACAAAATATAAATCGGCAGCCAATAACGCACGTAAGAAGTTCCGATTGACGCTTCTTTGGCCGGATTGTCATAAAAAACCCAACTGCCATAATACAAAAATAAAAACAAAGAAATAAATCCGCCGATGGATAAATAAGTTATAATTTTCTTATCTAATTTACCAGCAATCAATTTTTTTATAAAAACTACGGTGCCAAAAGTCGCAGGAACTACAAACCACCAAAACATCCCAACAAAATATGTGGAAAAATTATTCAAAACATTTTTTATTTCAAGGCCAAAGGGAAAAATAAATTTTCCTGCTGAAACATGCCACGCCACCTCGCCCGCTGCGGCGCTCTCCCCACCCAAATTATAGGCGGTGGTAAGCGGGTCGCCGTAAATCGTCCTGTTATAAAGAAATACTGGAACAAAAGCTACGCCAGCGGAGAAAATAAAAATAATCAATTCGAACCATTTTACATTTTTTCTATAAATTAAAAATAGTAAAAGAAGCGCGGCGCCAACCCAAATTATTTCCGACAACCGCACGGTCAGCGCTAACCCAAAAAATAAACCAGCCAAAATATAATCTAGATAATTTAATACCCACGCTTTTGATTTCTTATGTCCCACTAAAAAATAAAATCCCGCAAGCAAAAGCGAAATAAATAAAATATTTGGAAAAAGACCTCGGCTCGCATAATACCAAAAAGCCGGATGGACCAAAAGCAAAAAGGATGACCAAAGAGCAATCCGCCGATCAAAAATATTTTTTATAATTCCATAAAAAAACAAAACTGCCGCAAGGGCAAAAAACGGCGTAAGCCACCAAATTACGCCCAGCGTAAAAATCTTCGCCAGCCATCCATAAATCAAAATTAACCCCAAAAAACTCCCTGGCACAAGATATCCGCCTACTGTCGTAATGCTCCGCGGATGGATAATTCCTCCAGTTGTAAGGTTCAACGGCTCAAAAATTTTAAGCGACCCCTCTGAAACGTAATTTTTTATAAAAAAATAATTAGCCGCCTCGTCCGGCGAATTAAATTTTGCCGTTTCGACCGCTGTTCCCAAATAAAACCATGAATAAATAAAGAAAAAAATAACGGCAAAAAAAATCAACGCCGTTTCCGCCCTATTTCCCTTTATCCATTTTATGATAGAATACATAAATAAATATGACCCTCAGATTACCTTATTGTATCATCATTTCTTTGATTTTAATAGTCGGCCTGCTCGGCAATTTTTTCCTTTGGGAAAATGCTATTTTAGGCCTGACTTTCGGCCCGGCCTACCTCATTTTTTACGGATTTTTACTGGGTTTTGTCCTTTTCCGCGGACGACCCGATCTTTTTAAATTTCTCTACGGACTTTTATTTTTTCTCGCCGGCCTTTCCCTTTTCGGCGCTATAATTTACTTTTTTTATAAACTAAATACTTTGGCCCTCGCCGGACTTGTGCTTTTTCCGCCATTCGTAATTCTCCCATTCTTACGTTTCGGCAATCATCCTGAATCGGAAAAACATTTTAATCCCGTTCAGATTAATCCCCACATTTTGCGCACGACGCTCCTTTTGGCGGCGTTTATTTTTTTAACAATTTTAAATGTCCGCCATCTCTTGACTGCCGGGACAGTTGAAGCAATCCGCACTCCCTGGAAAATTCTGCCATTTGAATTTTTTATAAATTATTTTTTCGCCACAGCCGTTCTTCTTTATTTTGTTTTAAAAAGTCAAAAAGAAGGTTTAAATTTAATTTTAATTTCCGTTCATACCTTTTTGACCGTGGCGCTCGCCCTTTTTGTCTATCGCATCGGTTATGGTTTTGATCCTTTCATTCATCAAACTACGGAAAAAATTATCTTGGCGCAAGGTTTTATTTTACCAAAACCTCTTTATTATCTTGGCCAATACTCGCTTGTCGTTTTTTTGGCGAAAATTTTTCATACATCGGTTATTTGGGTAGACCGCCTTCTTCTCCCAACTTTAATTTCTATTTTTCTCCCCGCCACAATTTATTTTTCTCTCCGCTCTTACACCGACCGAAATAAAACTCCTGGCGCGAGTTTGGCCGCGCTCCTTATTTTTCTTTTACCCTTCACGGCTTTTATCGCCACAACCCCGCAAGGCCTCGCCAACTTTTTTCTTCTCGTTATAGTTTTCTTCGGTATTCTTGCCTTGCGCCGCGAATTCCCGATTTCCGCCCTTTGGTTTTTGGGTTTTACCACACTTCTAATCCATCCTCTCGCTGGCCTCCCCGCTCTCATATTTTTGTTTCTTCTTACCATTTTTACTTTTTTCAAAAAACAACAAGGCATTTTTGAATTTATCCGCCACGTTGTTTTTATTATGAGCACGCTTCTCGGAGCCATAGCTATCCCACTGGTTTTTCTTGCGGCAATTCTATTTTTTAAAGGCCCAGCGGCAATAATTTCCTTAAAAACCATTGAAGGGGCAAATAATTTTCTCTCTGCTCTCGGCTGGTCCGCGCCGCTTTTAGTTGATCACTTCCGGCCGCTCTACGACCTAGCTTATACTTATGGACAAAATATCCCTTTTATTCTTCTACTCGTCGGTTTTGCCGGATATTTTATCCTCCGAAAACACTTGCCTGCTGTTTTAGTTTATATCACTGCTTTTTTTTGTTTAATTGTAAACTACATTTTAATAAAACTTTTTGCCGACTTTCCTTCTCTTATAAAATATGAGCAAGGAATTTTTCCTAGCCGTATTTTAGAAATCAGTTTTTATTTTCTGATTCCCCTCTTCCTTTTCGCCCTTTTTAAATTTTTTGAAAAATTAATGGGGGGCAAGAGTAAAGGATTAAAATTATTTTTCATTTTAATTTTTGCCGCGTTTTTAACCTTTTCTCTTTATTATTCTTACCCCAAGGACGACGGCGAAGACTATCCAATTGACCGCGGATATTCTGTTTCACTTTTTGATTTAAATGCTGTTCGCGCAATTGCCGACGATGCCGGCGCGGAAGATTATGTAGTTCTTGCCAATCAAAGCGTTTCCGCCGCGGCCGTCAAAGAATTTGGATTTGACAAATACTACGGACCGTATTTTTATTATCCGATCCCAACCGGCGATCCGCTTTACCAATATTATTTAAAAATGGTCTACGAAGCGCCGACACGCGCCACGGCGAAAGAAGCGGCAAACTTAACCGGCGTAAAACTTGTTTATTTTGTCTTAAACAAATATTGGACCGATTCGGACAAAATCATGGAGGCCGCCCGCCCCACTGCCGACGAAACTCTGGAAATCGGCAACGGAAAAATTTGGATGTTCAAATATCAGTTTTAAATAAAATTAAAACAAAAAAACCGCCGGGAATCCCGACGGCTACCCACCACCTTTCAACCGGTGGCTTTTTTGTAAAAAAATTTAAATTTTAATATTAATTGTAAATATTTAAAACTTATGGTATAATATATTTAAATACGAATACATTGTTTACGCTATACAATATAATTATGGCATCAAAAATAAATAAAGAAAATCTCAACAAATTTCAAAAAGCCCACAGGGAATATCAAAAATCCTTTAAGCAACTTGAAATTTTAGAAAAATCAATCCGCGAAAAAATTTCAGACCATCTTTTAGAATTGGAAAATCGCAGCTCTGTGGAAATAGAACACCAGCAATGTTAAAACGGGTATGAGAAAGAATGCCAACCTAAAAATAGAAACAGAAAATCTAACCGAGGCGACGGCCGTGGCTCTTTCTTACTTTAAACAAGCAAAAAGAAAAAAACTCTTTATACCAAAGAGCTTTTTTCTTATGCTGCATAAAGAAGTATTAGCCGACAAGCCAAAAGAAGCAGGAAGATACAGAACAGCCACGGATAAAATAGAAATTCATAAAAAAACTTTCTCGCCCTGTGAGGCATGGCAAATAGAATACAAAATTCTAGATCTAATTGATTTTATTAACAACAAACGCCTATGGAAAAATAAGTTTAAGCTACTTTTCTTAAACAAAATAGAAAAAAATACATTCACGGACAAACAGTATGAAATTCTTCGTAAGGTGTTTATGGCGTGGTATATCCACCATCAGTTTGTCGCCATACATCCATTCACTGACGGCAATGGACGAACTGCTCGTTTATTAATGTGCCTAATTTTAAGATCCGAGGATTTATCTGAGAAGTCATTTCCTATTTTAATAAATTTCATCATTAAAGATAATCGATGTCAATATCTGGATTGTCTAAACGCGTCCGATTCGAACGATTTTATTCCCGCCGTAAAATTTATGACCCGCGTTATGACTACGGCTTATTACGAAACTGCCAAAATTATTAAAATATTAAAATCAAAAAATAAATTTTAAAATAGCATAACTTATTTTCCAAAATCGACATCTTAATGAGATGTCGATTTGTTTATGTCTAACGCCCACACGCTGGTCATTTAAATTTTCATTAACAGTCCCCCAATATAATTTTCAATCCCAAAATTCTCCACCGACTTTGCGGCAGCGGGACGCATCTTTTGTAAATTTTCACGGCTGGTGGCGGCGTGTTTTAGAACGCGCTCTAAATCCTCAGCATTGCCCGCTTCAAAAGCAAAACCATTTTCTTTGTCATGCACTAATTCCGCTACTCCCCCAATTTTTGCGGCAATGACCGGCACGCCGGCAGCTAAACTTTCGTAAATCACGCTCGGCGAATTTTCGTAGCAAAGCGAGGGAACAACAGTCAAATCAACCAAATCAAAAATTTTAATCACTTCTTCTCCAACCAATTTTCCGTGAACGACAAATCGTAAATCGTCGCCAACCATTTTTTTCAGCTCTTCCAATTTTGACCCGTCGCCGGCAATATGGAGTTTAAACCCAATATCTAACTTTTTTAAAATTTCTACTAAAAATAAAATTCCTTTATGCTCTTCGATCTGCCCGAGATAAAGAAGTTTTAAAATACTATTGTCCATGGGAATCCCAGCCGGATAAATTCGCTCCACGGGATTTGGCAGCACGACTTTTTTTGATTTTCTAAAAAATCCTTTTTCTAAATAAAAATCCAGAAGCCATTTTGATGGTGAGACTACAACGTCCGGCGAATTAAATAGCCGCCGGCAAACGGATTCATAAATTTTTCTAAGCCAAGTTCTCTGCTCCCAGTTTTTTTCCTGACCGAAAATTATCAAACCGCTCGGCACAGCCAGCTGTACATCATGAAGCGTATGAATGTGTTTTATGCCGAGCCCACGAATCGCGCGGGGAATTAAAAAGCCAATGCCCATCAAATTGTGCGTCAGAACCAGATCAGGCTTTTCGGCGCGCAAAATCTTTTTTACTGCTCTTGCGCTCTGAAAATTAAACATGTCCAAAAAATGCCATTTCGCGCGCCACAAGGCGTTGTGCTTAAAATCATTAAGATAATAAAAAATATTCGCGGGATAAAAACGATAAACTTTTATTCCGTTCTCTTCTGCCGCAACCGGTTTTAAACTTTTCCATCCGCCCCACGGTTTTGTGGAAATAACAAAAACTTCGTGGCCCTCGCCGCGCAAACCTTTCGCTACGCGTTCGGCCACTTTTTCCGCTCCCCCGCGGGAAATTGGCGGATACAAATTGGAAATAAGACAAATTTTCATTCTTTTGGTCATTGCGAGGAGCGTAGCGACGAAGCAATCCCGTCGTTATCATTGGAATAAGATTGCCACGCGCCTACGGCGCTCGCAATGACAGATTCTAACCTCTCCCCCACTTTTTTTAAATCATATTTTTCCAAAACTATTTCCCGGCCGTGTTTGCCAAAATCTTTGGCCGCGGCGGGATTATCTAAAAAATAATTTATTTTTTCCGCGAGCTCTTTGGCATTGCCCGGCGGGAAAGTAAACCCGTTCACGCCGTATTGAACTACACTCCGAACGCCGGGAAGATTTGAAGCGATTATTGACTTGCCGCAAGCCGCCGCTTCAATTAAAACTATGCCAAACGCTTCGGACTGGTCAAGTGAGGGCAAAACCACAACATCGGCCAGATTATAATAATCCGGTAAATCTTTTGCCGTGACCGAACCGGCAAAAATTACTTGGTCTTTCAAATTTAATTCTTCCACCATTTTTTCATAATGCGGCCGAAGATCACCGTCGCCCACTACCAAAATTTTAGCGTTCGCCACTTCTGCCCTTGCCTTAATCAAAACTTCTAATCCCTTAAAATAATGCGCTCGGTCCAGCCCGCCGACAAATAAAATCGTCCGAGTGGCAAACAGATTAAATTTTTTAAAAAGATCTTGCTTTGCCTCAGCTGGCGCAAATTTTTCTGTGTCCACACCGAAAGGAACTTCAACAAATTTCTCCGGATTTTTTTCTAAAATTTCTTTGACATTTGAATTTTTTGCGTAATCAAGCGATGAAACAATAATTTTATCCGCTCGCCCCAAAATTTTCGGCATTAAATTTTTTGTATGCCAACGAAATATTTTCCCGAGCCAGCCACTACCCACGACGTCATGATGATAAGTAATAACTAATTTTGTCCCAACTTTTAACTTTTCACTTTTAACTTTTAACTTATAAACCACTTCTGCTCCGCCGAAAAATGGGTAATGCAGATGAATCACATCAAAGTTTTTTAATTTCCATCGAAGCTGCGGCAAAAAAGCGGCGTTGCCATATCTTAAAAACGGCCCGGGGCAAAAGAGTTTAAATTTTTCTTTTAATTCATGGCCCTGGCCTCCCGGTCGACGCGGCACAAAAACCGAAACGTCATGGCCACGGCGCGCCAATTCTCGCGCTTCGGTGTACGCCGCCGTTCCAATCCCGCCACGATACGGCGGAAAAACCGGAGAAATAATTGCTATCTTCATAATTTACCAAAAAATTAAATTTCGGACGGCGCGCCAATAAATATTAAAAACTGGATTAACAATATATTTTAAAATCGGGTTGGCAATCTCCTGAAATTCTAACTTACCGACAATCAAACGCGCTAATTCTCTATCTTTAACTTTTCTTGATTTTGCTTTTGCCCTTTTATTTTTAATCATTCTCTGCCAATTTTTGAAGTGGAAAAAATATCCGTAAACTTTTAATTTCGTCGTAAACAATCCGCGGAGCGCCGCATAAGCGAGCATTCCGAGTTCCATAAAAAAGAACGGCAAAAAAATCAAAATTAAAGTGCCAAGCCTATAATTTTCAAATATCATAATCAGCCGATTCCGTTCCATATAATAAAATTGCAAAATACTCCGGGAAAACTGATATTTATGATACATTATTGATTTTTCTGCGAGGATTATTTTATAACCAGCTTGTCTAACGCGCCAAGAGAGATCTGTATCCTCGTGATACATAAAAAATTCCGGATCAAAAATTCCTATTTCACGCAAAACTTTCACGGGATAAAGAACGGCCGCGCCCGACGCGTAAAAAAAATCATTAGATATGGGATATTTTATATTAGATACTTGTTCTCCATAACCCCGACAAAAACCAAAACAAAGAAAATGCATCTCGTTGCCAAGCGAATTAATTTTTTCTTTTTCCGGATGAAGCCGAATTAACGACTGCGCCGCGCCAACATTTTTATTGGCTTCGGTCGCGGCCACTAATTCTCGGAGCCACTCGGGATCGGCCACTGTATCCATATTGAAAAGAACTATGTAATCATAGTCCGCCGCGAGCGCCCTTTCCATCGCTAAATTATTTCCCAAGGCAAAACCCGTATTTTTTTCTTCCAAAATAATCTCCGCCTCCGGCGCGATTTCACATAAATATTTTTCCGTCTCAGCCGTTGTCGCGTTATCAACTATAAAAACCTTAAAGCTATCCTTGGGATAGCTTTGATTTCGGAGACTCGCGATGCATTCCGGCAAATATTTTTTTGCGTAGTCTTTATAATTTATGAGAATTACGGCAACCTTTGGCATAAACTTACAATCTATGTTTTTTCGCTAGTTGTTTGCCGTCCATTATTTTCCGTTTCCTCTTTCATCGCCACGGTCCGCACAACCTTTGTAATATTTCTTTCAATTTTTTCAATTTTAATCGTCATCTGGAAAATAATGTAGAAAATCAAAACGATGGAAAGATAAACAACCAAATCAGCTCCGCGGCCCACGCCAACAAGCTCTGCCAGGAAACTGGTCGTATCGGGCAATAAAATAATTATTCCCACCACAAACCAAAATCCTGTCCAAAAAAGCAAATCTCGAGACGTTAAAATTCCCTGCTTCCATTTTATCACCACTCGATAGATAATGAGCAAAATTAAAAAACTCAAAAGATATTGAATAAGCATACAAAAATTACTTTATATTTTTTCCTAAAAATAAATCAAATAAAATTTTTAAATAATCTGGCAGGTGCTGACCGCGACGAATCTCTGGTGAAAAATATTTAACCGTTACCGGGACTTCTTCGTAGCGCAAACTGTGCCGGCCGATTTTTTCTAAAATTTCCGAGGCATGAGCCATGCGATTTTGTTCGATCGTAATTTTTTCTGCCGCTTCGCGGGAAAAAGCCCTAAACCCATTATGCGTGTCCGATAATTTCAATCCGGAAGTTAATCTGGTAAAAACCGTGGCACCCCTTAAGAAAAACTTCTTAACCGATGGAATTTCCGATTTCCCAAAACGAGCTCCCAAAACAACATCAGCCCGCCCCTCGGCGACCGGCCTTACGACGTTAATTATTTCTTCGGCGACAAATTGACCGTCCGCGTCATAAGTCACAATAACATCGGCTTGGCGTAAAAGTGCGATTTTTTTTCCGGTTTCAAGAGCCGCGCCCTGACCGCGATTTAAAAAATGAGAATAAACAACCGCGCCCGCTCTTCTAGCGTGTTCTATGGTATGATCGGCCGATCCGTCATCAACCACTACAACCTCTGTGACATATTTCTGCACTTCCATCACGACGTCGGCAATCGTTCTTTCTTCATTATAGGCGGGAATTACCGCAATTGTTTTCATAAAAATATCAATTACCAATTACTATTTACCATTTACTCGATTACAATTTATCTTTCATCAACTACACCTTGCTGCCGAAGAAGCGGTTTATACGCTTGTGTGTAATCGATTGTTTTTTGTAAACCATCTTCAAGCCGAACAAGAGGCACCCATCCGAGCATTTCTTTGGCTCGGCCGGTATCGGGCAGGCCGAGCGGCGTCATAAATAACAATGGTTTTTCAAAAATTATTTTTGATTCCGAACCAGTTATAGAAATAATTTTATTCGCTACGTCCAAAAGTTTTAAATCTTCATTACTTCCGATATTTACTGGACCAATATCAGATGGCGCGGCCATAAGTTTTATGAGGCCAGAGACGACGTCATCAACATAACAAAGCGAAGTGGAAAAATTTTCATCACCATAAATAATTAAATCTTTATTGTCCAGGGCATCAATGATAAAATCTGGCACCATTTCTCCGTCAAACAATCTTTCGCGAGGACCATATGTTCTAAAAATTCTCGCGATTTTAGCATCCAAACCATTAATCTGGCGATAAGTTTCAACCATTGTTTCGGCAAATCTTTTTCCTTCGTCGTAGGAACCTCGCGGCGTAAGATGATTAACGCAGCCAAGAATTTCTTCTTTAAAAAATTCCTTGTCCTCTTGCCGCGGACCGTAAACCACAGACGACGAAGCATGCACCACTTTTGCTTTATATTTAACCGCCAGATCTAACATGTTTTTCATCCCCACGGAATTAGCTGCGAGCGTGGCGGCTTTAAGTTGATCAAAATTCTTTGCCGAAGTCGGGCAAGCTAAATGATAAATTTCCTGAATACCCTGAAATTTTATTTTAAAGCGATCAAGCTCTGGAAGAGTTTCAAAATCAATCGGGTCACAAACATCCTGTTTTATAAAAACAAAATCCGGGTGTTGAAGCAAAAAATCAATGTTTGAAACATTGCTGGTGGAAAAATTATCCAAACAAATTACCCGGCTAGTTTTAATTAATTTTTCACAAAGATGCGAACCAATAAATCCGGCGCCGCCCGTGACTAAAACATTTTTTTTCTCTAAAGATTGCATATCCATATTTTTATTAATATTTTTACCACAAATTATCTGACTACGCCAACATTTACTCCGCCCTTAAAATCCTGGCCAAAAGCGAAAAATTCTTTACGTAAAAATCCTTTATTATTGTAAATTTTAATATGCGGCCCGCCGCCCGGCCCGGCGCCAACAATAATTTCCGAAACTTTATCGCCATCTAAATCTCCTAAAGACAAAGTTACTCCGTTCGTCAAGCCGGAAAAAGGCAAAAATTTTAATTTCAAAGTCATATACTGGCCATAAATTATCACCTCGCCGCTGCCACTCATCTTACTTACGGCTATCTCGGCAACTTTGTCACCATCAATATCGCCGACAGAAAGCCTCACGCCGCTTTTATATTCCTTTTCAAAGGCCAAAAATTGCGTGTTTAAATTTCCCTTAGAATCAAAAACTTTAATCATTGACTCCAGGCCATTGCCTGGCGCGGTAATTATGTCCGCTCGGCCATCACCATCAACATCTCCGACCGCAACATTCACTCCACCGCGGAAAGTTGTTGCATAAGCCATAAATCCGCCAATTGGCGTTCCGTCCTGACGGAAAATTCTAACATGAGGCCCGCCGCCCGGCCCGGCGCCTGTCACAATTTCATTTTTACCATCCTTATCAAGATCTCCCGTGGCAACATTCACTCCACCGCGGAAAGTTGTTGCATAAGCCATAAATCCGCCAATTGGCGTTCCGTCCTGACGGAAAATTCTAACATGAGGCCCGCCGCCCGGCCCGGCGCCTGTCACAATTTCACCAGTTCCATCACCATTTACATCTCCGGACGCAAGACTTACTCCGCCTAAAAATTTATCAGTGTAAGCCAAAAAACTTCTTAGAAAAGAAGAGTCTTCTCTAAATGTTTTTACTTCTGGTTTCAGGGTAGAAACCGGCGCGACTAAAATATCACCCTTGTGCAAAGAAAACGGGGAGCTCTCCATTGTTAAATAAGCCGCTTCAATTGTTCTCCCAATATTCAATCTTCCTTTCCCCAATTTTCCAATATAATCTGGATTTACACCGTCAATGTTGTCGGCATTAACTGTCAAAAGATTTCTAATTTCCGGCACACCAAGATTTGGATTTAAAGATTTTATGAGCGCCGCAGTGCCGGCAACAATCGGCGCGGCAACAGACGATCCCGACCATCCACCGCTATAATATTCGGTAAATTGTGGCAAACCCGGATTATAGGCGACTGTGCCCCAAATATCAACTCCCGGCGCAGAAACATCAACGCACTTTGTCCCATAATTCGAAAACTGAGCTTTCTTGTCATCCTTGTCTGTCGCCGCTACACCGATTACAACATTTTCTCCATCACCGCCATAATAACAAACTGGATAAAGCGGTTCTTCATCTAAATTTTTTCCCGACACGCCGTTATTCCCCACTGCGGCAACCACCACTACACCAGCCTTGTAAGCCCGCTCCAGCGCTAAAAATAAACTCTTGCTAAATCCTGAACCAATAAAACTTAAATTAATAACATCCGCGCCTTTTTCCACGGCGTAATCTATCCCTTCAATCACAGTCAAAACATCGCCTGATCCAGAAGAATCCAAAACGCGGATCGGCATAATTTTTGCCTCCCACGCTATACCAGCAGTTCCTCGGGAATTATTTCCCACGGAAGCCGCAACGCCGGCAACAATAGTTCCGTGGTCAATTCCCTCTTTAGTAAACCACCATTCTTTAAAATCCGGCCTGGGGTTATTGTCTCCCGCGACAAAATCCCAACCATTAACATCATCAACATAAATATTTCCATCGTTATCCATCCCATCATTCGACACTTCACCAGAATTTACCCAAATATTGTCAGCAAGATCAGGGTGATCAATATCCACTCCCGAATCCAAAATTGCAATCACAGTATCTTTATTTCCCGAAGTTTTTTCCCATCCTGCCCACACTTTAACTTTATCTAAATACCACTGCTTGGAAATATATGGGTCGTTTGAAGCGATTGCCTCTATTTCTACTTTATAATTTGGCTCGGCAAATTCAACTTCTGGCAAATTTTCATATTTAAAAATTGCTTCCGCCGCGCTCTCATTTGATTCCAAAATTATTTTTTCCGCTCGCGGACTGTCTTTAAGTTTAACTAAAATTTCGTTTGGCGCATATACTCCGCTGATTTTATTCTCCCCCACATTAAAATCCGCCCTTACGGCCGAAAATTGACCGAAAATAAGAGCAAATAAACTAAAAATTACCACTAAATTTATTTTTTTAGCCATATTTAAAAATTATACCACCTTTTCTCTAAAAAACAAACCCGCCTAATTCGTAAAGAAAAAACGGGTAAGTTTAAAGCTATTGTTTATTTAATAGAGATCACTAATCGTTCTCGCGACTAACTCTACTGACGTCTTGCTGTAATCTGAAGTTGAATTAACGTCAGCTCCGGCTATGGCATTGCCATAGTTTGTTTTGTATACTTCTGGCACGGCGATAATTTTCTTTTCCCAGTCAGCACCGTAAAGTGAAGTTGCAACAGAGGCGGAAGTAATCCAGCGCAACTGACCGGTCGCAGTCAAAACATAAACTTTGGGATCAAGAACTCTGAAGGGCGTATCCATGCTGACAAACTGGACAAGATATGTGCCAGGTTTTGCGAGAACATTGCCGCCGAGAGGAACAGACGTCACGATAGTGTGACTTACGGTTTTAATAGTAGAAAAATCAGTGTACCAAGAAAAATAAATCGCCTGGGTCGGAAAAACATATCTTTTGCCGTTGTCCGCGTAATAGTAAACTGCCGTGCTCCCGGCTTCCTTAAACAAATCTCCATAGTTTAAAGCTGGGGTGCCAGTAAAGGATACTGTTGTAGTTTGGGAAATCGTTACTCCGTCTGCCACGGCGGTAAGAGTTGCTGTTCCTGTCGTGCTTGACCTAATCCGGAAAGTCGCTTGACCCGAAGAATTTGTTGTTCCGTCCACGATAGAAATTGTGTCAGCTGATCCGCGGTTAGACGAAAGAGCCACAGTTTTTCCGGCAAGCAAACCATCTGATGAATCGCGGACTGTCACATAAATTACTGAATAAGCACTCCCATCAGCCACGACCGAAGCGGGCGTGGCCAAAACACTTGATCTTGAGGCGGAAACAGAACTTGTGGCGACACTCGTAAAAGTCACGTCTGCCGTCTGGCTTATTATCACGCCATCGGCAACCGCAGTAAAGGTTGCGCCTCCCGCCGTGTTGGAACGAGCTTGAAAATAGGCTTTACCAGATGCGTCAGTTATTCCATTAACAACCGCTATTATGTCTGTTGCTCCACGGCTAGAGGAAAGTGTCACGGTTTTTCCGGAGAGCGCGCTGCCCGAAGAATTTTTTACAGTCGCAATAATTACCGAGACAGAAGAGCCGTCAGCCGCTACTGTTCCTGGCGAAGAGGAAAGTGTTGATTGGCTCGCCGAAACCGCGAGAGCCGGATCTGCGGCTGTTCTGAAACTCCAAGGATTTCCGACGGCCGGGGAACTGCCAGAAGCAAGCAAATATCCATTTCTATCTTCGCCGGTTGCTGAAACTGTTATATTTGTATCGTAAGGAGGAGACAATAATCTTGAACGGGTCATAACTGTATTGTCGCTGCCCCAGGAAGGAGGTCCCCACGACCCAGCGCTAATCGAAAGAGATGTCGCGCTAGTTTCCATTGGTTCAGAAAAAGTTACTCTGATATACGAAGTTGTGATAGCTACGCCCGTCGCTCCGGCAGCAGGAACCGTGGAAACAATAACTGGCGAAGCGTTATCATCAACATAGACTATCGCCTGGTTTGGCGCGGGCACGCCGGAAACTGTCACATCGTCTAAAATCCCCTGATTTCTATATTGAATATCCGCCGGAAGAATCATGCCTCCGCCCGAATAACCGGTTTCATTCGCATCGCCGGAAACAAGGAGATAAAAATAATTAGTTGTCCCATTACAATTTTCATCAATCCCAAAACCATTCAATCTTCCAGTCGGTCCGGTTAATCCAATTTCTCCAGGATTAATTATCCAATCCCCCGCCTCAAACTTGCAGCTTGTAACATTCAAATCAAAAGTCACTTTCACGCGGTCAACTGTGCCGTTATGATCGGAGTCAATAAAAGCGGCGGAGTTTAATGTCGGCGTCCAGGCGTTTGCCGCCTCGGGCAAAAAATTAACTCCGCTTGCGCCTAAAACTACTGCGACCATTAAGAAAATCCTAAGAGTTTTCATAAAAATTTTCTTTAAAAATTAATTATTATAGCCACATTTTGCGGCCTATTTTAAATATAAACGCCCCAAAAGCCGAAAACTTTCATCCCTCCCAAAACCATTATACCAAAATTCGGGTTTAAAATACACAAAACCAGGCCGGAATAAACCCAGCCTGGTTTTTAATTCTATCCTGTTTGATTTAGTAAATCCTCCAAAGCGCGGCCTCCGCGGCAGTGACGTCAGTGCCTGCAACGTAGGTAACGGTCGTCGGAATTGTGAGAACGTGGATGTTCTGAAAATTATTCGCGGTAAAACCGACCGAGGTTATTTTTCTCTTCTCGGCATTCTGGATATAGTAGACGTCAGCTGCGCTGGAATATTTTACGAGCGCGCCGGTTGGATGAGAATCAGTTGTGATGTCTGTTCCAAAGGTGTAGTCAACCCAAAAGACGACCGGAACGTCAATGACCTTTGTGGCCCAATCAGAACCATAAAGAGTAATGGCGCGAGCTTCAGTCGGCACCCAGCGGAGAAGACCGCCTGGCTCAACCGCGTAAACCTTGGGATTCGTATCAATCTTCACAAGCACAGTACCAGGGCGAACTGTGACATTTTTTCCAAGATCAATCGCCTGAAGAGTCGCCGCGGAAACACTCTTAATATTGGCAAAATCAGAATACCAGCTGTTGTAGGTCTTTACATTTGGGAAAATGTGGCGCTTGTTGTCAGAACCGTAGTAATAGACAGTTGTGCTCAAAGGACTCTTAAAAAGATCGCCCGCTTGCAATTCGCCTAAAGGAGTTTCTGGGACGCTTGGAGTTTCTGGCGTGCTTGGGGTTTCCGGTGTCCCGGGGGTGGGAGTGACATAGGTAATGGCAAAATTTGCGTCGGAAATATCTGAAGTCACAAAAATGCCGCTTTCATCATATCCCTCAATTTTGATTTTTGCGGTGGCACTTGTCACATTAGGAACAGTCCAAGCATAAGAGCCGTCATTCGCTTCATCAAGATCAATGGTATGGGAAAAATTAATGCCCGAATCAAGGGAATAGAATAATTTTACTTTATCAATTGTTGTTCCCGCAGAAGACCATGTGATATTGTGGCTTGAATTGCCGGCCCAGGATTCGCCGCCATTTGGAGAAGTCAATGCAATAGATGTCATTTCGGAAATCCCGCCTGTTGTGCCGCTTGAAGCCGCGACGGTGGTGAAGACAAAAGGATTCTTGGAGCTGGCGCCGACATTAGGATCGCCTGCCGCAGCCGAATCGATTGTTCCAGCCAAAGTGATAGTGTAAGTCTGCATACCAGCCCAAGCTTCGTGAACGGCGTAAGTAACAACTGTGTTACCCACCGTCCAGGCAGCGCTACCAAGTGTAAATGTTGGGGATCTTCCAAGAGAGGCTGTTGTAACTGAGGCTGTAGTCATTGGCTCTGAAAAGGTAATTGAGAATGTCGCGTCTAAGGCTACTCCCGTAGCGCCGTTGGTCGGCGAGGTACTAAGGACAACTGGAGCGGCGCCGTCAGTCGCAGTAATTGGGCCGACAAAAGGTTGTACTGAATTCATTGAGCTATCTCCTACACTATTTTTGGGAGCGGCGTTAATATAATTAATTGTTGGATTTACTGCGCCACTGGTTTCATTTGCGTCAGCTGAAATTGTAATTTGAACATCATTTCCGGAAACACTGCAAGCTGAAGGAGAGGCTGCTGTAATACTGCCTGGCGTTGGGATTAACCAATCTCCCGCGTCCCAAGTACAAACTAAGCCGACATCCGCAGACATCGTAACGTCAATGCGATCAACTGTGCCATCGGCATCAGAATCTTTATAAGCAGCTGAAACCGGAATTGGCGAAGCTGCGTCACCAATATCAACCGGGCCTGTTGTGCCGGCGGGGTTAGAATAAAGGTCTACCACACTATTATTTGCATCATCATTGTCATAAGTAACCGTTGGAGCAACCGCGCCGCCGGTTTCATTCGCGTCAGCAGTAACTCCTATGGGGTATGTAATAGTTCCGGGATTATCACTGGAAGTGGCATAAACCGCGCCGATTGAACCGACCGTAATTGTCCAATCAACTGCCGTGCTGCCTGTCACTACTACCGTCTCCGACCAAGAAGCATTAAGAAAATTGATCATCCCATCATTATCATCATCAGTATATTGTCCACCAATCAAAACCGGACCAGCGCCATCGGCATAAGTGGCCTGGGTTTGGTTACCAAGCAGTGCATTGGTATTTGGAATACTATCAACCAAAGAAAATGCATTCTGCGTGGAAACCGCCAATGTGCCCGAATCATCATGTGTGGCAACAATACTTGCTTCTGTCCCCAGGATTACATCAGTAGACGCAACAGCGCCAACAATAAGATCCGTAGCGTCGGTTCCAAAATCCGCGCCTAAGAAACTACCTACATCACCAAAAATTAAATCATTGGCCGCAAGAATTGAAGTGGCGACAACTGTTTCTGTATAATCAAGAGTTATGCGATCAATTTGTCCATCACCGTCAGCGTCTTTGTAAGTAATTGTTTTGATAACCGGCGCGGCACCATCAGTGGCTACCACATTTACACCATTAACCATTTCTACGGAACCCGCGCTGTCCACAATTGTGGAAGCCCCCGCTGTGGTGTACGTTACCGTAGGAGTTATACTTGTGTCACCAGCAGTGCATCCCGTAAGATTGCTCAAGACTAATGTTGGCGCAGCGAGTGCCGTATAATCTACGTTTGGTATTGTACAGCCATCCGTGAGGGTAATAACGTCTAAACCATCAGCGCCAGCGCCAGCATCGGTAATATCCGCGTTTTCACTAAAAGTGATTGTAATCTGATCAACTGTGCCATCTCCGTTCGTATCGGCTGTCACTGCGCTAGACATGGTAATTACACCGGCAAGCGCGGGCCGAACACCTGGGTTTTGAGGGGTTGGCATGGTAAACGCTACTGCCAAGCCGATGACTAAAAATACTACCACCGACAATGGTAATACTTTAAAAAAGCCTTTTTTGATTTTTTCTGCCATATTTTTTTAGTTAATTTAGCCAAATGTAAAAATTAAAAATGGCCAAACTGAAAAATTAATTATTTTTAAAAATAAATTTATCCACACGCCCTAATGAATGGTTTTTTTATTATACCACAAAACCAGGCCGGAATAAACCCAGCCTGGTTTTTAACTATCTAACCTTATGCTAAAAAATCCTCGTAAGCGCAGTCTCCTCAGCAGTCAAGGGCGAACCCAGAGAATAAGACAATGTGGTTGGAACAGAAAGGACGTATCCGAGCTGGAAGTGATTGGCAGTAAAGCCAGCTGTGGAGATTAATCGCCTTGCCGATCCCTGGATGTAGTACTTGTCTGTTGAGCCAGAATATTGGATTATTGCTCCTGTTGGATGAGCATCAGTTGTTATGTCGCTTCCAAAGGTATAGTCGCCCCAGAAAACCACCGGGACATCAACAATCTTTGTCGCCCAGGCAGAACCGTACAAGGTGGTGGCGCGGGCTTCGGTCGGCACCCAGCGGAGAAGACCGCCTGGTTCAACGGCGTAAACTTTAGGATCTGTTTGGATTTTCACAAGCACAGTGCCGGGGCGGATAGTGACATTGTTACCAAGAGCCAATCCCTGAAGTTGAGAAGCGGGAATAATCTTAATGCCAGTAAAATCAACATACCAACTCTTGTAAGTCTTTTCATTTGGGAAGACGTGGCGTTTACCATCAGAGCCATAATAGTAAACAGAAGAACTCAAACTACTCTTAATCAAATCGCCAACGCTCAAAGAAACTGGGGTTTCGCCAACTGGAGGAGTTTCGCCAGGAGCTGAAAAGACAACTGAAACGGTTTGGCTAAGAATTACACCCGCGGCAGTCGCCGTGTAAGTTGAAGTGCCGGCAGTACCGGACTTCACTTCAAAAGTGGCAACGCCATTTGCGCCAGTCGTACCCGTCACAGTAGTGACCGTATCAGAAGTGCCTCGACTTGAGGCTAAGGTCACAGTCTTGCCGGAAAGCAAATTGTTGCTTGTGTCTTTGACAGTGACTGTAACGGTTGATTTAGAAGTCCCATTGGCAACAACTGAGGTTGGAGAAGCAACAATCGTAGAGTTTGAGGCAGAAACCTCTGTTGTAGAATAAGTGATTGTAAAATTCGCGTCGGAAATATCATTTAAAGAACCGGCAGCTACTTTTATTTTAGCAGTACTTGTCCCAATGTTCGGCACTGTCCATATGTAAGATCCATCATTTGTTTCGCCCGTGGCAATGGTGTATGGGAAATTAATTCCGGAATCAAGGGAGTAGTAGATGCTCACAGTATCAGTGACACCCGCCGCAGACCAAGTGATGCTATATGCTGAACCGCCGACCAAAGTTTCCCCGCCATTCGGAGCAGTGACGGTTACAGAAGCAGGTAAACTGCTGCCGCCGCTGCTGCCGCCGCTTGAAGCCGCGACTGTTGTAAAGTCAAAGGGATTGGCGACCGGACCAGTTCCAAGATCAGGATCACCCACGGCAGCCGAAGCGATAGTTCCAGCTAAGGTAATAATGTAGTTCTGCATGCCGGCCCACGCATCATGTGCCGCGTAAGTCAAGACTGTATTGCCAGCCGTCCAACCTGCCGCACCAAGAGTAAAGGACGGAACTCTGGCAATCGCGCCGGTGACAGAGGCTGTAGTCATTGGTTCAGAGAAGGTGATAACAAGGTTTGCGTCTAAAGCCACGTCGGTTGCGTTGTCGGCCGGAGAAGTGGTCACAATGACTGGAGCAGCGCCATCGGTTGCGGCCGAGGAAGCTCCTTCAGCAACAAAACTAACGCCGGCATAATCCAAAATGCCATCACCACCAGTGATCTGCAACTTTAAAAGATCATAAGTATCATTGGCAGTTGGGTTGCTCAAGCCAAAAAATAAAGTAGTGTCATCGGTTGTGTCTGCATATGCTTCGGTTTTAGCCGTACCATCATTTAGAGTAATAACGAAATCCGTGACGGCGACAGAGGAAGCATCCATGACCTCGGTAAAGGTAGCAAGAACGCCATCCAAATCACCATCAGCTGTTCCCGCAGCGCCCGAAGTTGAATTAGTGTCTTTAGTGACGCGCGTCAAAATTAACGGAGCGGCGCCATCAACTAAAGATCTCGGCCCAAAAGTGGCGGTATTGTTGACTGTGTCGTTGATATCGTTGTGGGCATTAGTATAAGTAAAGGTTGGCTCACTTCCTCCCGTGGTTTGTTTACCGGTTTTATTGGCGTCGGAAGTAATGTGCGCATTGGCCGCATCAGTACAGGTATAGGTTACAGCCGGAGAGGCAGTACAATCGCCAATGAGAAAATCTCCCGCCAAATTAACATCACCGACCGCTGAAAATGCCCAATCCGCAGCAGTCATGGCGGTCCAAGTTGTCGACTCGGAAAATACAAAAGTAACTTCATCGATATTACCACCCGCGTCGGAATCTGCGTAAGTTGCGGAAACAAGATATGGCGCAGCCGCGTCAGTCGCCGTAAAATTAGCCGCATCCTGATTGCCATCGGCGACTACACTTCCTGCCACACCCGCGTCTGTATAGTCAAGTCTCGGATCAACTGCCCCGCCGGTAATATCCGGAGTAGTTGTAACAGCTACGTCGATATATTCATCGGTCGTACAAGAAGCAGCGTTAGTAAAACCATTTACAGCCGTAACATTTATTGTCCCAGCCGCGCCCACTGCCCAATCACCCGCTTCATAAGTGCAGGCAGTAACATTAGTGAAAGTAAGTCTGATATTATCAACTGTTCCGTCGGCATCCGCGTCTAGGTATGTGGTAGTCAAAGGCGCTAAGGCAGCTGCCTTAGCCGGGTTAACTGGTAAACTATACCAGACACCGACGGACACGCCGATGACTAAAAATACTACCACCGACAATGGTAATACTTTAAAAAAGCCTTTTTTGATTTTTTCTGCCATATTTTTCTAAATTACGAATTAAGAATTGGGAACCGCGAATAAAAATTTATTCGCGATTAATTCTGAAATTCGTCTTTATTTTCCCCGCAGAAAGTAAATTCTCGCGGGATAAGATTTATATTTAATTAAATTTATTAGTAAGTAGACGTCTTTTTAAGAGATTGCCGCGTCGTCCCACTCTGGCGGGACTCCTCGCAATGACAAAAAACAACAAAAAAATGCCTAAAATTAAGCATTAAACCAGTCTCTCCCCCTAGAGAAACTTAAAACTAATTCGCCTGTTTGCGAAACGACAAGCACGGTACGATTCATAAGAATTTAATCTTCTTTTATTTTATCACGAAAAAACGAGTTGGTCAAGAGGAAAGTTATCCACAGTATTTGAATGTAATGGGTAACGGGTAATAAGTAACGAGATTTTCCCCTCCCCTTAAGATAAGGGGAGGTTGGGAGGGGTTATGAACGGCCATCAATTTTTTCTTTTATACTCATCGCCACTCCATCTAGATTAGTTAACACCTCATCATCCCAAAATCTCAGGACATAAATCTTATATTGTTGAAGATATCCAGTACGCTAGTCATCATGTGCCTTTTGTTTCTCCTCTCCATGCTGCCCGCCGTCGAGTTCAATGGCCAACTTATGTTTAGGGCAGTAAAAATCAAGAATGTAATGGCTGACACTATACTGACGAAAAAATTTTAAGTTGTCCGTTTGCTTGTTTCGCAATATACTCCACAATTTTCTTTCTGCATCAGTTTGGTTTTTACGCAGAATACGCCGCCTTATTTTAATGACAACATTATTACACAAACGAGGCATTTTCATAACTCCCCTTAATCCCCTCTTATCTTAAGAGGGGAAAAATTTTGACCCGATATCCATGATTACCCATTACTATTTACCAGTTACCAATTACTCCGTCACCCATGCTCTTTTATCCTCGTCAATCGTCGCTATCGCCTGCTCGGCGGAAAGATTATAATCGGCGGTAGCGGAAATATCCGCGCCGTAATTATAATTTGTAGAAAAAACTTCTGGCACGGCAATGATTTGGCTCTCCCAGTTCGCTCCAAAAATCGCGACGGCCACCTCGGCGGTTTTAATCCAGTGTAAAACTCCCTCGCGGCTTACGGCATAAACTTTGGGATCCATTACTTTCCACGGCGTATCCATGCTCACGATTTGGACTAATTTTCCAGGACGAACTGTCACGTTTCCGGTTGTCGGCACTGAAGCGAGTTCTGCGTCGGAAATTGTTTTAATTGAAGAAAAATTAGAAAACCAGGAAGAATAAGTCGCAGCGGTCGGGAAAATATATCTTCTGCCATTCTCCGCGTAATAGTAAACAGCGGTGCTGCCAGACCCTTTGATCAAATCTCCCGCGGCAAAAGTTACCGCAGTAAAAGTTATAACCGGCTGCTCTGAAATTTCTACAGTTCCGACCATGGCCTTTAGTGTCGCATCGCCTGCCGAAGTTGATTTTATTTCAAAGGTAGCCACGCCATCAGATCCGGTTAAATCTTTTGTTGCCGTGATGCTATCGGTTGAACGGTTTGAAGTTAAAGTAACGGTTTTCCCGGAAAGCGTACTGCCAGCGGAATTTTTAACGGTTACTGTGGCAAAAGCTCTTGCTACGCCATCAGCAGTCAAAACATTCGGCGAAACGGAAACCGTGGAAAGCGCGGCAGAAACCGCGGTCGCGGCGGTCTGGTCAACCGTCACTGTGATCCCCTCTCCGAGAGTCTCCACATTGCCAATCCAATCCGACCCCTGAGTTTTAATCGTATAAGTTCCGTCGGAAATATTTGTCCAATTGTATTCCCAGGTTGAATAATTTGTTCCGGTATTTGTGACATCAACCCAAGAGCCGGCCGAACTTCCTGATGAAATTAAAATCTGCACCGAGGCCGGAGTTGAACCGCCCTGATCGCGCGAAGTGCCCATGATTTTGTAACTTGAGCCAGTGAGCGTTGCTCCGCCGGAAGGCGAAGTAATCACGGTTTTCGGCGCGCTTGCGTCATAGTTTGAAGGCCAAATAGTTTGAACGTGTGGATTCAAAATCCCTTCGGAAACTCCCGTCGTTCCAGCCAAAAACAAACCCGTGTCTCCCAAATCAAACCTGCCGATTGTTCCGCTATCTTCAAGCGCCGGCACTTTCATTTGCATTGTTTTGTTGGATGAAATCACGCTCCTTGATGCCGTTTCGATACTTACGAAAATTCGAAGCCCGGTCGCGGGTACAGTTTCCTGAAGCGCCTGCAAATACCAATATCCGCCGGTTTCATAACGCACTGCTTCGCCTATTTTTTTGTCTATATCCATTCCCTGAAATCCCGTTGGTCCAATATCCGCCCAAACCACAACTTTAGAAATATCCCAACCCCAGGCTGTTCCTTCATTTTTTAAAGTTAAAGCGTTTAAAACATCAGCTGCTCCATCCGCCCGCGCGATTGTAAAATCCATCACTAACTTGTCAAACTCCGAGGGGTAAAAAATCGCGGTCGGAGCGGAGGTGTTTGTGACGGTGATGGTTTCGGATGCCTGCGCAGAAAAACCCGCTATAATTAAAAAGAAAATTAAAACTGAAAAAAACTTCTTCATAATTTTTAAATTTTATAATTTTTAATTTTTAAATAACATAAAATATTATGCCCTGAGCTTATCGAAGGGCTATTCCCATTTGCTCCACTCACCCTTAATCAATTTTTCTTTCTTTTTTCTTGTCCAACCCTTTATTTGTTTTTCTCTCCTCCTCGCCTCTTCCAAATCTTCATATTCTTCCAAAAAGACAACTTTTTCCGGCTTATGAAGTTTGGTGTATTCCGCCCCAAAACCGGACAGGTGCTGTGCCCAGCGATCACTTGGCTGCCATGTCAAACCAGTGTAATAACTTTTATCTTTACACCGAATAATATAAATGTACCACTTCCATCCTGGCATATGCTACGGCCTGAGCTTGTCGAAGGCCGCCCTTCGACTCCGCTACGCTTCGCTCAGGGAATAAGATTGGTACATTAAAAATTAAAATTTTATTATTTATTTCTTCAATTCTTCAAGTTCATTCTTCGCCGTAGTATTTTCCGGATCAAGTTCAATCAAGCGCTCGTACCAGCGAATGGCCTCGTCTTCCGGACCAAAATCTTTGTAGTAAATAGCAAGCGGCCCAACAAAGTAAAGTTCATTTTCTGAATTGGCTTCCAGACCTTTTTTCAAAATACTTGGAATTTCAATTTTTCTCTCCGGCATTTGATAGCGGTAGAGATCAGCCAAACCGCGATAAGCGGCAAGCCACTTTGGATTGCTTTCCATAACTTTTACATAAGCCCCGGCCGCCTCAGGGTATTGTTCATTTCTTATGTAAAGATCAGCGATATTCATCAAAAGAAGCGTGTCGTCCGGTTTAATTTCCAAGGCTTTTTCATACAATCTAACCGCCTCTTCCAAATCGCCATTGTCCCTTTTCCAGAGTGCGATTTTTATGTAAGAGCTTGTGTCCGACGGATCATTTTTTAGAGTTTCATAAGCTGCTTTAATATCTTCAGGCAAATTTTCTTCTTCACTGGAAAATAAGGAAGAAACATAGTTTCTCAGATCCCCCATCTTTCCTTGCCAACTCCATGTTTTCCAGGCAAGAAGTCCGCCAAGAATTAAAACGAGGACTACGACAAGGATAATGATTTTTGTTTTTTTGGTCATAGGTTTTTAAATTAATTATTAAAATGTTTTTTAAATTAAATTTTGGAGTAATACCCGGAGTGACAGCCTTTAGGGTGTTACCATAACAGCCTGAAGGCTGTCATTCCGAAAAGTTGCAGGCGCTGTCAGTCTGACCGTCAATCTATGTTTTTGTGGAATGACACGCTTTAGCGTGTTATCTAGTTTTAACAGCCTGAAGGCTGTCATTCCGAAAAGTTGCAGGCGCTGTCAGTCTGACCGTCAATCTATGTTTTTGTGGAATGACACGCTTTAGCGTGTTATCTAGTTTTAACAGCCTGAAGGCTGTCATTCCGAAAAGTTGCAGGCGCTGTCAGTCTGACCGTCAATCTATGTTTTTGTGGAATGACACGCTTTAGCGTGTTATCGTAACAGCCTGAAGGCTGTCATTCCGACCGCGGCGTTATTCCCCCGCAATAAAATCAACAATCGGATAAAGTTCAAAACACGAATCAACCCACTCTTCCCCTTTTATTTTACTCCAATTTTTCGCGCTTGAAAAGGGATAAGCAAAAATGCCCGCCAAGTCGGTGCGCAAACCATGCTTTACCGGATTTTGGTGAATGTAATTAAAATGTTTCCAAAAATCAGCTTCGTCGCGAATACAATGGTCAAAATATTGGTACCAAATTTTACGGCCTTGTTCGTTCTCCAATTTATTTAGTTCAAAAGAGCTTTTGCCGTTAATAAAATTAATAAATTTAGATAAATTTTCCCCTGACAGAATCTTAAATAACAGATGATAATGGTTATTCAACAACACCCAGGCGTATAAATGAATCTCAAATTTTTGGAGTCCTGCCTTTAGGCAAAGACAAAATAATTTCTTTTTAAAATCAGCGTCAAAATATGGTTTTTGATCCACGGTTCTCACGGTAATAAAATAAATATTATTGTCCGGAGTGACACCCGGAGTGACACCCTTTAGGGTGTTACCACTTAAATGTGGCGGACGATGGGCATTACGATCTTGAGGGAACATAGAAGTAATTGGAGTGACACGCTTTAGCGTGTTATTGTAACAGCCTAAAGGCTGTCGGTCCGTGTTTATTGTGGAGGCTGTCAGTCCGTGTTTATTGTGGAGTGACACGCTTTAGCGTGTTATCGTAACAGCCTAAAGGCTGTCAGTCCGTGTTTATTGTGGAGGCTGTCAACCCGTTGTATTTATTTTACCACAAAATCAAAGCAGGGCGCCGAAGCGCCCTGCTTTTTCTATATCAACGAATTCAGAGATTAGTAGCTCAAGCTTCCGCCAGTCAAAGGCAGATTCTTGGTTGCTGGATGTGTGCTGTCCGCTGAACCAGTCCTATCGCCGACATCAGTGCCAGAGCTGTCGCGATAAGTCACACCAAACATGGTGGTCTTATTCGCGGCAGAGTTGCTGACTGACATCTGGTAGGTTTTGGTTGAAAGGGCGCCAGTCGTGTCACCAAAGATTCTGATGACTTTCGTGGTACCAGCCGCAATCTGGAGATTGTCGGCCGCAGCCCAACCAGCAGCGCATTTATCACCAGTGCCGTCAGCAGCACCAACGGTGCAGCCATTCGGACCAATTGACAACTGAGCCGCGAGAGGAGCAGTGCTGCCGCCATAAGTGTTGGCGTTGGCAGTCACGACCGTGGCATAAGTTGTGCCAAGATCATCGCTCTTCACGGTTAAGTCGCCAGTACCGGAGATAGTCGCTGTGCCGCTGTTCACCATTTCCAATTCTCTGATAGTGATATCATCACCAGTGGCAGTAAGGTTGAGTCTTAAGACTTCCTTATTCAAGCCAGCGGTTTGAGTGCCGGAAGGTGAAGAAGCGTTCAAGCTGACAGTTAAGATACCTTTGTGAGCACTGAAGCCATTTGAAGCAAAGACTTGGCCAGTTGTGGCATGCGCCGCACTGTTAATGGTATCTTTGTCAATTATCGCGCCTGAAGATTGGCCAGTCGCAATAATCCAGTAGTCCTGGTCGCCAGCTCCATCGCCCCAAGTATTATCCTCATCTCTGACCGTGCCATTTGTCTTCGCGGCTTCAATACCAATTTGGATCAAAGCACCAGCAGAGGTCGTCACCTGAGTCTTGTCAGGCAAATCAGCCTTGATGGTGATTGTCTTATAGCTGTCCTTTGGAATAACCAAAGTTCCGCTATCCAAGACAACGGTAGCGAGACCATTGGCATCTAAAGAGTAGCCTCCGGTATTGCCGACCAAGACACCATCAGCATAAACATAAAGTTTCGCGATGTTGCCCAAAGTGCAGCTTGTGCCGCCTTGAGCGTTGTTACCGCAGAAGAGACCGATCGTCGTGATGTCAACTGGCTCATATTGAGTGGTGAATTTGTATTTCATCACTTCATTGCCGGTTGAGGACGAAACGAGCTGAACAGCAGACGGCATATCAGCCGCTTTTTCAACCTTCAAAGTGCCGCTTGCCTGGGTTGACTGCTGTTGTCCATTCCCCGAAACGCTCTTTGAGGCTGTATTACCAGTAGTCGCGCCAATCGCAGTAACATCTCCGCCTGCGGCAACATTCCATGCAGTCACAGAAGTAGTATTACCAACAACATCTGCTTTTAAAGTTAGGCGAGAAGTTGCTGTTTTAGAAACAACGATTGGGGTTTGGAACGTAAACGCCAGTGTCGCTGTCGTAGCGCCTCCGTCAACCATTGTGGCGGTTGAATTTGAAGTCACCAAGCGTTCATTCACTGCTGTGGCGTCAGTGTTATCCGGATCGCCCCAAAGTTCAAAATTGTTGAAGTCAGCGACCGGGCGTGAGGCAGCTACTGCGTCAGTAGCCGTTACGGTAATAGCTGAAATTCTGATGTTTTCACCACCACCTGAAGCATCCAAATCAAAATAGGCAAGAACCTGATCCTGCGCGTTAACCACCATATTGCCGACAACCGGAGTCGCGGCTGTGGTGACGGCTAATACCGGACCTTGCAAAGTCATCGTGTTGCCAGTGATTATAGATGCCGGAGGAACGGTTCCGCCGGTTGAAGTGGTGTAAGTGGTTTTGCCAGAATTCGCGCCTTTGCCAGTAATCGCGCTGGTCTGCATATCAACAACAATCGTGTTTCCAGCGGTCATTCTTGTGTCCAAATTCGCTTTAGCATAAACCACAGTTGTGCCAACCGGCAAAGTGTAACCATCAGTAATGGTCAATGTTTCCGTACCAACGCTGTTGTTGGTGGTAGCGCCATCTTTTGGACCAGCCAAAATGGTGCCGTCAGCTGTTACTAATGTGAAATTAGTAACATACGTTCTAATACCAGTTCCACCTGTACCAGTGCCATCGGCAGTGGTGTAACGAACCACTGTTGAAGTGACATTGATCGGCTCGCCAGCCACGACAAAATCAAAGGCCATCAAAGGAACGTTTGATCCGCCCACGGCAACTTTGCTAGTGGCCGGAGCTAAAGCGCTCTTTGAAACTGTTAAATAGCCCTGATTAATTGTTTGTCTTTGACAGGTGTAATCTGTAACACCAGTGTCGCAGAAAGCAACCGTGTTGGTAAAGGTCGGGGTAATACCAAAGTTAAAGGTTCCACCCTTTATCATGCCGGAGAATGATGTGCCATCATGGACGTCAAAACCGATTGTTCTGCCAGAACCGCCAGCCATATCGGCCTTAATTGACAATTCAACATAAGCGCCCTTGGCAACTGTTAGATTCAGGTTTGAAAATACGGCTTTGCCGTTTGAATCCAAACCAGTCACAGTTCCTAAAGAAACGCCAGCTGTATCGTTGAAGAGTTCAATATTTTTGACATCAGTGTTGGCAGCAGTGCCATTTTTGATGGCGCTGATCTGATCAACAACGATCGGCTCGACTGAGCCAGCGGCAATTTTAATCTGTGAAAATCTAAAACCAACCGCGGCCGGATCAATTCCGACATCGCCTGACGAAGAGCCCGGATTCAATGGACCGCCTGAAATTGTGGCGGAACCGATTGAAGTGTTGACCAAAGACATCACGTTACCATTGATTGGGAACGTGCCGGAAACTGATGAAGTTGTGGTAATATCAGCAACATTGGCAATGCCCAAGATATGCTGATCAAACGCGGTCGCGGCAGCAATATCAGCAGCCAACATAACCGCTTTTGTGGTGCCGGCAGAAATCGTAATCGGGTTTGAGGTCAAAGAGAAGGTTGCTTGATGAAGCGAACCTAAACTCTGAGAAGTGCCGCGTTGCACGCCATCAACAAAAAGTTTCACGGCGCTTAAATTCGCGTCAATACCAAGACCGGATCGTGTGACCTTAAGGCCGGTAATGACAACATCAGCGGCGCCAGCAGTGAAGTTAACCTTTGTGAAGTTAACGTCAGCCGCGCTCTTTGGCACTGAAGCGGCAGCCGGAGTGTCGGAGGCTAAGGAGACTGTTAAGGCTCCACCACCGGAAACGCCGGTCAAACCTTTGCACTCATTGATTGAGGCAACAGCTTGCTGAGTGGCTAAACTGTAGTCACCAGCAGCATTGATTTCCGCGCCAATTGTGTAATTGGTGAGGAGAGCTTCTGGAATAGCGACAATCTGTGATTCCCAGGTCGCGCCGAAGATGGCGACAGCGACGTCCGCGGATTTAACCCAGCGAAGAACGTTGTCTTTTTCTACGGCGTAAACTTTAGGATCCATTACCATCCAAGGAGAATCCATGCTGACAATCTGGGCTAATTTGCCCGGACGAACAGTCACGTTACCGCCAAAAGGAATGGCAATTAAATCTGCGTCGGTCATAGTGGTGACAGCACCAAAGGTGGAGCCATACCATGACGCATAAGCAGCCTGATATGGGAATACATATCTCTTCGCGTCCGCGCCGTAATAATAAACGGCGGTGCCAGAGCCCTTAATCAAATCGCCAGATGTCACGGCATTAGCAGCTAATGGCAGTGCCAAAGCGCCAACTCCGATTGACCAAACGATTGTGGTAAGAACAACGGCAAACGTGAAGACTTTCTTCCCGCTTTTAATCAAATCGTTCATAAAGTAAATTTCTTGTTTTGCCACGAACCAAACTAAGAATAAACTCGCGTTTATTTCTTGGTTTTCAATTCGTGTTTATTTTTATTAATGACAAAAGCCCCATTTGGGTCGACCTTTATGCTTTTATCGATTTATAAATTTAAGAATTAAAAATTAAAATTACTCTGTGGCTGTCGGCTCCTGCACTATGTCAATCCCTACTTTTAAAGTGCTTTCATCAATAACTGGCTCGGCCGGCGGAGGCGGCGTGACAACTTTGACCGGGATGTATGTTTTTACTGTGTTGGTATTTGTATTCACTTCGGTTTTAGTGTTTGTAACATTCTCTGCGGTATCCGTCAAATCAGGATTTTGTTCTGTGACATTCTCGCCACAAGCTTCGCCACAATCCGCAACTTCTGTCAGGGCGGGAACAGCGGCAACTGCTTCGGTGGCTATCTGCTCCGCTTGCCTGGCCAACTCTTTACTTTCAATAGCTTTAGTTAAGGCAATGCTCAAATCTTTTTTATTTAAAGCTTCGCGAGCTTCCCCTAAAACAACTTTTGCCTGGCCGACCGTCTGTTGAGCCACAAGGGTCGCGGCCGGATCAACTGGTAAGGTCAAGCCGCTTGCTTGTCCCGAAACTGCCTCTACTTTTTCTTCTATGATTTCAATTTTTTCACCGACTCTTTTTAAAACATCTCCCTCGGATTCTCCTGTCAAAATCACAACTCCTTGAACATGTTTTTCCACAACTAAAGCCAAGGCTGCATCGCTTGTTTTATCCGCTAAGTCCAAACTCTGATTTATGTTTTTCGCCGCTCCATTCAACGTGGGTAATTCATTCGTAGCCGTAACCAAATCTTTCTGATACTCAGCTGTTTTGTTGTCAATAATTTTAGCCACCTCAACCGTAGCCTCAGGAGACGATTCTTTGTTTAGATTATCTAATTTATTTTGCACTGTAGAAATTTCTTCTTTAAATTTATCCATGGCAACATTAATTTTCTTAGTTTTTTTCTCAACCGAATCAGTATTTTCTTTTATTTTCTTTATTTCATTTATTCTTTTTCCAGCCAGCTCAACGTGCATTTTTGCCGATTCTTTTTTATCAAAAGTCAGAGCCACCTGCACTTTTTCGGAAGCAATCTTCAAACCATAAAGCGCGTCGCCAGGCAACGCCAATTGCGAAGCGGAAACAGACAGACCGCTACCCAAAACAAGTGCGGCAACTGTTACAAGAGCCATGGCCGGACGGGCTACTAATTTCATTACTTTCCAAGGAAAAACGATTTTTGATAACTCCAACGCCCAACCTTCATTTATAGAATTCTCACTTAAATTATTCTCAATCTGCGACATCAAAAATTCCCGATTGGATTTTTTCCATTCGGTCCTTGCTTCAATTCTCTTTAGCCCTTTGAGTTTTTTTATCAAATCAGTGGACATAATTTTGATTTTTCGCTAAAACTTTTCGCGTGGCTTCTTCTTTTAAGGCGGCGACGGCGCGGTGGAGCAGAACTCTAACCGCCCCTTCCGATTTTCCTAAAATTTCCGCTGTTTCTTTCACGCTCATTTCTTCAATAAATCTGAGAATTATTATTTCGCGATATTCTTCTCTTATTTTTTGTAAAGCTTTTTTAACTTCTTCAAGGTCTGAGGCCAGTTCAATTTTTTCCACCAAATCCTGCTTCTCATCAACTATTTCCACAGCGGCCGATTTTTCTTCATCGCTTTCTTGCGGCAAGGCGACAAATTCTTTTTGATCTCGCGAACGGTAAAAATCTATTACAGTATTTCTCGCGGTTTGATAAAGAAAGGCGCGCAGATTATCAATCACTTCCGAACCCATTTCATTTATGTATTGCCAGGTTTTCAAGAAAACATCACCCGTTAAATCTTCTGCTTCTTCCTTTCGGCCGACTTTAAAATAGATAAACCGATAAATCTGATCAACATAAATATCGTAAAGTTTGCCGAAGACCTCTGGGTCACGGGTGGCGCGCAATTTAAGGAAAAGATATTGTTCTTTCAAGCTTCTACTCATTGAGACGATTTTTTAGAATTTTGTTACAGCCTCATTATAGAGAAAAACCGCTAAAATTACAAATAATTTCACTGTCTCGACTTCCGTGTTTTACCATTTTGATGTTAAAGATATTATATACAAAATGTTTAGATTAATATTATCTTATTTATCCACACCCCAAATCTTTACAAATAAAATCAATGTTTTATAATATAAATGTAGACATTAATTTATACATTACCTTAACAATAATATAAACTTTTGGCAAGGTTTTAATCTATTAATTTTAAATTTTTAAATCAATAAAATAATTAAATAAAATTAATTTATCAAATGGGCTGGACTGACAGCCTTTAGGCTGTTACACCGATAACACGCTAAAGCGTGTCACTCCTTAATAAATAATTTACACATTATTATCAACTTATGGCCAATCAAAATCCAATCCGTGTTTCCGTGTCGGAGGCCGCTCGCCTTTTTGGGGTTAACCCCCTCACCATCCGCCGGGCACTAAAAGATCAATCTCTGCGTTATGTCGTCGTCCGCGGAAGATATAAAATCGACTTCGCGAGCCTTGTGAAATGGTCCCAACAGCGACCGCTTGTAAAATATAAAACTGAAACAAAAGGACTTGGGCAATACGTAGAAAAATGGCGGATAAAAAATACTCTTTATTCTCCAAACCCAAAGGCTACGGAATAATTTCGGGGATAAAAAGACTGAGGAATTACCCCCAGTCTTTTTTATATTCTTTCTATTTTAATATAAACTTTGATAAACTTTTCTCACTTCCGAGACAACAAAATCCCAGCTGTAATTTTTGGCAACGAATTTTTTTGCTTCTTCTCCTTTTTCCCAAAGATCATGGCGCGGCAAAACTTCCTTAAGCTGTTGTGTTAAATCGCCGATATTTTTATTTTGAAAACTGAAACCATAATCTTTAATCAATTCCATATTTTCCGGAATATCCGAGGCCAAAACAACTTTTCCATAACTCATGGCTTCAAGCACGGCAATGGGCAATCCTTCTGATTCTGAAGGATGGACTACTGCCAAAGAATTCAAAAATAAATCTTCAAGCGGCCGACCGGACTGAAACCCGACAAACACAATATTTAAATCATCTTTGGCTGAATTTTTTAATTCTTTTACATAATCATCGGTAAAGGCGGAATCCCCGGCAAAAACCAACTTCAAATCTCGGAAAGTTGCGTCTTTTTCTTTAAGATCGCGAAATGCTTGCACTAAATAATGCGCGCCTTTGTGGCGAACCAAACGGGAAACCATCAATAAATATTTATTCTTTTCCAAATTAAATTTTTTCAAAATTTCCGAAGACGGATTTGGAGAACTCTCCACCACGTTTACGCCATTCGGAACATAAGCCGTATCCTTATCATAAGCCTCGGAGCAATATTGCTGTAAGGTTTTTGAAACCGTGATTGTTTCGTGAGCAAAACGACAAGCCGCCCACTCCCCCGCCCGAAGCATAATCTTGGCAAACAATCCCCACTTTTGATGCTTGCGATCAATACAATGGAAAGTGGTGATAACTTTTGTTTTGCGACAAAAAATTCTAGGCAGAAAAGAGAGTAAAGCTGGTCCAACACCGTGATAATGAATAATATCAAACTTACCAATCATCGCGTAAATCGTCGCCAAAAAAGTATGAGAAATCGCGTCAAAATGTTTGGTTTTTAAAGATGGCAAATAAGCCAGATTAATACCTTTATAAACTTTTAACTTTTCATTTTTTACTTCTGATTTATTTCCATACCACGGCCGGCAAAAAACCGTAACATCAAAACCGCCCTCGGCTAAACGAGCGCTTAATTCCTCTACGTGGCGTTCAATGCCCCCGTAGACAGCTGGTATTCCTTTTTGTCCAACCATGGCAATACGCATAATAAAAGGCTTATAATAAAGGCCTATTTCTGTCATTTTTATGACCCTAAATCATAGCAAAATTTAAACGTTTTGTCAAGGGGACAATTACAACACAAAAAACCGGCCTCTCGGCCGGCTTTAAATTTTAATTACCAATTACTATTTACTAATTACCAGTTACTTCGCCACCCTCCCCTTTCCTTCCGCCAAACTATCATAAATTAAATTTGTCGTCAGAACCGTCCCCTCTCTTTCTAAAAATTGGCCAGTAAACTTATCTTCTCCAAAAACTTTAACTTGGCCAAGAAGGGCCGGCTCGCTTCCAAGCTGTTCCGCAGTAGGCACTAAAGCTAGCTCAAAGGCAACGCCAAGCTTTGGCCATTCCTCCCCCGTGTAGCACCCGACTTCACCAACTTTCCAATTAATCTGGCGACGGGCGGAATTGTAATTTAGCTGGCCTAAAGTCACACTCATCCTCCCTGTCCAAGAAACGTTTGGCGGTAAAAGCGCGGAAACAGAAACATTGATTAAATCATTCAAATTATTATTTATATTCCAAAAAACCCAATATGTTGTTCGCTCCCCGACTTTCGGCGGTAAGGGGCCCAAACCCAGTTGATCGCCCTCGGGCGTGTAATACCTCGCGTAATCTCCCAAAACTAAATCCGAATTAAATTTATCTTCCCGGATGGCGCTTTTGAAATTATGCGCTTCCCCAAAACTACTTTCTAATTTATAAGAAATTTCTAACTCACTTTTAAGAAGACTGCCAAAATTCAAAACTCTGGCTGGTTCCACAATTTGGCTCGTACTGACTTTAAATTTTAATTCGCCGCTTTTGCCCGGCAATAATTTAACAAAATCCGGTATTTGGTCTTTTGTCCAAACAACTGCCCCGCCGCGCAAAGTTCCTTGGCTCAAAGAAAATTGGCTAAGGTCAACCGCTGCGCCCGCTAAATCTACTTTTACAGCGACGTCATAAAGTTCTTTACTCCCGCCATTATAATAAGAAACAACATATTCCAGGTCCTCTCCCGGATTTAAAACTATTTGTGCCTCACCATTTATTTTCATTTCTGTTTTAAGCAGCGAGCCGGCAACCGGCTCGGAAACAACATCACCGGGAGCTGTAATTTCTGGAAAATTAAACCAAGACAAGCCGCCAGTTGTTTTGGTTAAAAATAAATAAATATTAAAGCCAAAAAGAAGTCCGATGATACCCAGCAAAATCAAATCTATGACAAATAATTTTTTAGCTTGGCCATATTTTTTTTCATAATTTTCTTTTAACTCCTGATATGGAGCCGCGAAAAAATTTATTGTGCCAATCCAAACTCCGCCATTTTTTGTTTGCGGTTTTTCCGATTCCTTCGCTTCAACACTAACGACTTCTCCGCCTTTTGCGCAAACCACTTCTTCTTTATCGGACGATTCCACACAGACCATTTCTTCTGGCGAAGACGCTGTTATTTTTTCTTTTTTATTTTTTATATTTTTCATAATTATTTAAATTATATATTAAAAAGAAAATATATCTGTAGTTTGGGCAACTATTTCTTCTTTTCCATCATTATCCAAATCTCCCGCAAAAACGGCAACCCCGCCACGGCTCGTCGCGCTAAAGGCAAAAAACTTAGCCTTAAGAGAAAGGTCTTTGGCATCAAAAATTTTAACTTCCGGACTGCCGCCGATCCCCGGACCCGTGATTATTTCCGCTCGTCCATCGTCATTGAGATCAGCCATAGCCACATTCACTCCGCCGCGGAAAGCTGGGTCATAGGCAAAAAATCCCGGATGCATTAATTTTCCCCCGCCGGAAAAAATCCTGACATGCGGTCCGCCGCCAAAACCGGCGCCGGTAATAATTTCCGGCCAGCCATTACCATCGGTATCTCCCACGGCAACAGAAACTCCGCCGCGGAAATTTTTACCGTAAGCAAAAAATCCCGGATGAATCAGGCGCCCCTGCCAATTAAAAATCCTGACATGCGGGCCGCCGCCGCGCAAAGTTCCTGTAACAATTTCCATTTTACCATCATGGGTTAAATCACCGACCGCAAAATTAATTCCTTTATCGTAATTTTGGTCATACGGAAAAAATGAATAAAGTTTTTTTCCGCTGCTGTCAAAAATTTCTACTTTTGACGAATCCGCCACCACGGTTTCTTTCGGGCCATCCTGATTTAAATCAACTATCATCACCTGGCTTGCCGGTTTATATTTTCCATCATAAGTAAAAAAGCCAGTCCGTTTAAGTTTTCCGTTACCGTCGAAAACACGAGCAAAAGAACCGTTTTGAAAATTAGAGACCGTTTCAACTTCCGCTCGACGTAAAAGAATAATCCCGTCTTTAGGCGAAAGATAAATACTCTTTACAATTGCCCCGCTATTTACTGTCTTGTCTTGGCTACCATGAATTTTTTCAAATTCCTCACCCAAATTTATTGTTTTAGATGTGCTTCCGGAATTAACAAGCACGATACCATTTTGAAAATCTCGGCGCCATACGCCAGAGGAAATTTTCGTACTGCCATCTGCAATATTGTAGGCGGAATTTATTGGCTTGCCCAAAAAAACGCCATACTCGTCATACCACCAAGTTTGGTTATGAGCCTGATCGCCATAATCAAAACTAAAATATCCGTCACCCAAAAGAGTACTTGCGAGACAAAAACGCATTCTGGCGTAATCATCTTGCCGGCCGGTATTTTCCGTGTTGCAATTTAGAATAGTCGTCTTCGGCGTCTGGCCATTGTTTAAGATGAAAAAATAATTATTTAAAACATCTGTCCAATTATATTTATGAAAATGCTCTATAGAAATACCATTCAGATTTGAAAAATAAATCTTGCCGCTCGCGCCACCAGCTTGATTACCCATAACTATCTTCCCGGGCGCAAGCTCTCTGGTCCGTCGATAAATTTTGTTCATTCCTTCGCGCCATTTTTGATCTGATGTAGCAGAAGATTCTGCCTGGCCGTCCCGATTTAAATCAATTTCACTTCCCGAAGGCATCCAGGAAACGCTATCCCAAGCGTTATCATAAAAAACTCCGTCCCAATACGGCTGGCTTAAAATTTCCCGCGCCACAAATTCCGGCAGATAATCATTCCATTTTTTCCCTCCCCCATCAGTCGGCGAATCATCAGTAACATTTAAAAGCCACGTACCCGGCCACCAAACAAGACGACCTCCGCCGGAAGAATTCAACCACCAATTGTCAGACATTCCGCTGTATAATTTTCTCCGCAAGCTACTGGATTTCAACCGGGAAACACTTGAAGTAAATTCCTGCGAAGTAATATAAGCTAAAATTTTTATTTGCGGATTATATTCTTTAATTTTCCTTAAATTGTCCGGCGTGTTAATTTGCGCTTCCATATCAATCACGAGAACATCCCATTTGGATAATTCCCTGGCTTCGCCATCCGTCACATCCCACTTGAAAAAAAGGTTGGCCAGGCGGGGATATTTTTCTTCCATCTTAACCGCCTGGATAGAAAAATCCGGACTTTCTTGATTATAAAAAACAGCCGAGAGAGCAATTGTCCCGACTATCAAACTTAGCGTTAAATATTTAAAGTATTTATTTTTAAACCAAAAAAATCCCACTTTTACCCCCGGCGCATCATGATCAATTTTAATTTTTTGTTTTGGCATACGCGACTCGCAACTCACGACTTACAACCCACAACCATGTCGTTAGTTGTTTGTCGTTGGTCGTTTATAAATTTCCATTATTTTTCTATAATGATCTTCCGGCGAATTTTTTTCTAAAATCATTTCTCTTGCCCGCCTGCCCATTCTTTCACATAAATCGTTATCTCCAAAAAGTCGCTGAATTTTTTCCCGCAGATCGTCCGCATTTCCCGGCTCGACCAAAAATCCGTTTTCTCCGTCAAAAATAATTTCAGGAATTCCGCCAAGACGCGCGCCTACTACGGCTTTGCCCAAAGCACCCGCCTCAAGCAGAGACATTGGATAATTTTCATACCAAACTGAGGGCAAAGCAACAAATTTCGCGCCGCGAATCAAGTCGTGCAGCTCTTTTCCACTTTTATGCTCAATGAATTCCGCGTTAACTTTTAATTTTTCACTTTCAACTTTTAATTTTTCTTTTTCCGGTCCGTCACCGACAATTTTTAATTTTATTTCCGTGCCGACTAGGGCCTCGATAAGAACATCAATCCCCTTTTCCCTTGCCAATCTTCCAAAATAAATAATATAATCGCCCGGTTCGTATTTTGGCTCAAACTGGTTCGCGTCAAGAAAAAGCGGTATGTTTTCCACATTTGACTTGACTTGCCATGCCGCCAATTTCTCCGCTAAAAATTTTGACGGTGTAACAAAGCAATTTACTCCCTTTTCATAAAATTGGCAAGCCTTATGAAAAAACATCTCCTTGGCCTCAATGCAGCTTTGAAGCCGAGAATCATGAATGCATTTATGCAAAACGGCATTCCAGTATTTATATTTTTTACATCTTTCACAAACCGTCCCCTTGGTAAATAATTTAAAATTCGGGCAAATTAATTGATAATCATGCAAAGTTTGCACCACCGGAATTTTATATTTTTTAATCACGCCTAAAATCGACGGCGAAAGGTGATGGGAAATATTATGCAGATGAGCAATATCCGGTTTTGTTTTTAAAATTAATTTTTCTAATTTTCTTTTTGCTTCAAAGGAATAAAGTGAGTGGCCGACTTTTTTTAAATCACGAACTAAACCCTCTCTTTTTCCAAAATTTATTTCATTAACAAAAAAATCGTCGTATGGCGAAGGTATATTTGCCGGAGATTTAGTGCTAAAATGAACAATCTCATGACCGTTTTTTTGTAGCAAATCAATCAATCCAAAAAAATATGTTTCACTTCCGCCCCGCCGATAAAAAAATTTATTAATTTGCAAAATACGCATACAAAACAATAATTACCAATTACTATTTACTAATTACTTTTTATTTATCAATTCTTTATATAATTTTTCATATTCCTCCACCATTCTCTCTGCGCTGAATTTTTCTTTCACCATTTCCCTCGCCCGCGCGCCCATTTCCCGCGCATCTATTTTTCCCAAAAGAACTCGCTCCAACCCATCGGCCAAACTTTTCACATTTTTTGATTCAACTAAAATTCCTGTTTTATCATCTTCAATTATTTCCTGAATTCCCCCCGCGCGCGAGGCTACAATCGGTTTCCCTGCCGCCGCGGCTTCGAGCACTGCCAAACCCAAACCTTCCCAAAGCGACGGCATAACGAAAATATCTATTCCCGACAAAATTTCAGTGACATTTTTTCTTGCCCCCAAAAAAATTATTCTCTCGCGTAAATTTAAATCTTTAGCCAATCTCTCAAGCTCATTTTTTTTCGAACCATCCCCCACCACCCACAAAATCCAGGGAACTGTTTTAATCAGATTCAATGCTTCAAAAAGATATTTGTGACCCTTCTGCTCTTCAAGCCGGCCAATAATTCCAATAACCGGCGGATCGCCAAACTCTTTTTCTGGAATTGACGCAAATTTATCTAAATCAATTCCGTTCGCGATAACGGTTATTTTTCTTGCTTTGATTTTGTCACGGCTTACAGAATAATTTTTTACCGCTTCGGAAACAGCGACAATTTTTTTTGTGAAATGACTTAAAAATTTCTTTACTTTTCTTTTTATCCATCCTTCGTCAAAATTCATGTTGTGTTCCGTAGAAACAATCACCGGCACTCTAGCCAAAATTGCGGCAATCCTTCCCCAAGTATCTCCGCCAAAAAGATGTGTGTGGACAATATCTGGTTTTTCATGGCGCAAAAACCTCCAAAGTTTCCAAATTACTCCAAGACCAAGTTTGCTTTTTTTATCAAAAACATGCGCCGGAATTTCTGCATTTCTAAAATCATCAACTAACGCTCCACCCCGAACCGTGGTAGCAACTTTAACATCAAAAATTTCTGAAGGAAGCCTGCGCGCCAAATCCAAAAGCATAATTTCTGCGCCGCCGAAATTAAGACTCGTTATAAGATGAATGACTTTTATTTTTTTGGAAGAAGACATAGTTTTTTATATTCCCATCCTCAATATCTTATTTATTTTTCTCAAACACGATACACGCGTTCCCCATAAATCTTTTTACTTTCAAAATAGAAATAATCTTATCATAAAATTTTCCTAATATGTTTAAAAGAAAAAACCTCGCCAAATACCCTTCAACAAATGGATAGCGTCTTATCTCAATCATGCGAAGACCCGCATCTTCAAAAATATTTATCAATTCCTCTATATTTTTATATGCATAATGTGTTTCCCAACTCTCACCACTCCTTATCTTTTTATGAAACCATAGGGGCGTCCACCTGGCTAACACAAATTCCGGGGCCGTAGGATTTGAAGTAGATGTGATAAAAACTCCTCCTGGCTTTAGCACTCGGTAAATCTCTCTGGCGGCTTTGTCTAAAACTAAAACGTGTTCAAGAACATAATTCGCGAATGCCGCAAAATAATATTCAGAACTTACTGGCGACATTTCTTCAACTGAACATTTCCAACACTTATCCACCGCAAAATAATCTACTCCACAATCACTAATGTCGATGCGATCACAAATATAATTACTGCCAGAGGCAGTTAATTGGTTTTCTATAGAAAGACTTTTGTCTGCGCCAATGTTTAAAATCCTAGGAGCAACTACCCTCTTTAATTCGTCTTTTTTAAGAAATTCAGCGAGCCTTTTTACGAGATATTTTTCGGCTGGTGTTTGCATAAAATATTGTTTGCCCTCATCAATATAATTACAATTGGTAAGATTAATTTTGTTCTTCGGCCAAACGCGTAGCAGCTAATGCAACGCCAAGCGGTAACCACATTTTTGAGACAAAATATGATGTATTAAAAAGTTGAAAAATAATACTGCCAGTCGAAGTTAAAATTAACGCCAAAAGAATATATTTATACGGAGAACTACTTGGTATTTTTCGATACGTTTGAACTAACCTAAAAATTATATAGCCGAGCAAAGCAAAAAATGTCAAAAATCCAAGCGCCCCGGTTTCCGCCAAAAGTTTTTGAACAACGCCGTGCGCTTCAAGAGGATTGCCAAAATCAAGAACAAACCAACGATTCATCGCCACCTGTTCAACAAAAGTTCCCGCGCCCGCGCCGACAATCGGATGTTTAATAAAAGTTTCCAGCGCGATTTTTGTCAAAGCCAAACGATTCATGTTGGAACTTCGAACAATTTCGCTTGTTAAAAAAATATATCCGTAAAGCAAAAGCGGAGAAATAATCAACATCACCACCAAACCAAGTTCAAAATAACTTCTGATATTTTTTCTGTATTTTATTAAAACCAAAGCCAAAAGCTCAAAAGCCAAAGCAATCCATCCGGTGCGCGAAAAAGTCAGAAGGTTAATCGCCGCCATTAAAAGAACCCCCGCTATCAAAATTTTTTTAAGCCAAATTTCTTTAGCTTCCCAAATCAGAATAAAACCGATTGGAATAACACTAATTAAAACTTCGGCAATTAAATTATGGTTTGTCCCTAAAATCGGCACACCGAAAATCGGCAAAGGCAGAGCGCGCCGAAGAATCCCGGAATTTTCAGAAAATAAAATCGACCAAAGACCCATCAGGGCGACAAAAATTCCTACTCCATAAAAAATTCTTAAAACATTTAAAAGAACTTTTCTTGAATTGATTACATTATATGGTAATACAACAAACATCAAATAGAAGAAAGTCAGCGGCCGGAAAATATATTTCAAGCTATACAAAACGTTTTCCGCGTTGATTAAAGAAAGCAGGGAAGCCGCAAAAAATAAAAGAAAAAAAACAAGACCGGGAAAATTTTCAAAGGAAAACTTAGTCCCCCTTCCCAAATTTTTTATAAAATGAATACCTCCATAAGGCGGGAAAAAAATCGAACGAACCGCCCAGGAGAAAAAAACTATCATCGCGAGCAAATCAACATAAGGGATATTAATATCGCGTCCGACAAATAGTTGAAGATAAATGAACGGATAAAGTAAAACCATTAAATACAACCCGAGAGTAATAAATCTGAAAAAGAAAAGTAAAATTAAAACTATGGCGATGGTTCCCAAAACATATTGCCATGGTGCCAAAAGCGCTACCGCGGTAATTCCCAAAATCAAAACCAGCGCCCAGATTAAAAAACGCGCTTGCTCTTCCGCCGTATGTCCGGGAAATAAAATTTGGCCAAGACGAGATAACATCAATGTTATAAATTTTTAATTTTTGATTTTAAAACCCACCATCCAACCCTTACTGGATGTTTTTTAATCGCCGTTCTCGCCGTACAAATCATCCAAACATCTTGTTCCGCCTCGCGGACTTTTGCCCGCGCTGTTTCCGCCTCAGGCGAATTCCAAATTTCTTCAAAATTTTTATCATGCAAATTTCCCATTACGGCGTTATGCACGACCGACGGATAAACATTTCCAAACGGATCAAGAAAGAAAAAGTCTATACCAGCCCGTGAAAGGAGAGCTTGTTTTCCAGTAATCGCAAAATCCAAAAGGCTTTTTGTAAAATACGCCCGCGCCCATCTTTTGGGTTGCCAACTTTGCAATTCCTGCCGAATAACATAACTGAATTGTTTTTTTAAGACATTTATATCCGGCGATTCTTCTACTTGTTTACCGCCAAAGAAAAATTCTGAACTTTGGGCCAAAGCCATGGTAAATTGCACCCCGAGTTCGCGCGATAAATCATAAACCTTACTCAGATGATCTACGTTCTGTTTAGAAACGGTAAAGGCCAAGCGTAAATTTTTCATGCCCAATTCTTCGCGGAGAACTTTCACGGTTCGGGTCGCCAAATTAAATCCGCCGGGAATACCGCGAATTTTGTCATGTATTTCCCCTATTCCATCAATAGAAACTCCTATGCCAGCGTTAGGCGCATATTTTAAAATTTCCCGCATTTTTTCTTTTATCAAATCTGTAAGATAACCATTCGTAGAAATAACAACTCTCGCCTTTGGGCAAGTCTCGTGCAAAATTCTGACCAGATCCACGATATCCTGACGCAAAAACGGTTCGCCGCCGCTTACATTAATATCACGCAATGTTGACGGTAATTTTTTATACTGCTCCAGTTCCAGCTCCGGCGTGTCTTTTAGTTTCCAGATATCACACATCGTACAGCGCGAATTGCACCGGTAGGTCACGGCCAAAACACAATCTATGGGTAAATTTATTCTATTCATATATTTATATCATTATAACATCTTACAAAAATAAAAAAAGCGGGCGGGACGTTTTACATGTTCGATTACTCGATCACGTAAAACGCCCGCCCGCAGCCCCAGTTAGAGGGGCGGCGGATCATTAGAGCCAACTTGCGTCGGCCCATTTGACCACTTCTACACCCCGTCTGCTGGGGTGCAAGAGTTCCTGGTGGAGGGAAGAACCAGGAACTCCTACACTATCCTCCTTCGTCCGTTTTGGGAAAACGGACTTACGAATTGTCCCTCCAGGAGTTGGCTACGGCCGCTGGTATCGGAAGTTGCAGCCGGAAAGCCGATTGTCCACCAGAGTGAACGCCGTCGGGACACCGCCTTGAGTGGCGGTGTGCGCTCCGTTCAGCGTTCCTGGCGGATACGGCCCGACGCAACCCCAGAAATCGGGAACCAGATCGCTCACCGAATTGTACTCGATGATCTGGCCCGGGTCGAGCGACACCGCGAAGCAGAACGAGCTTGCGCCCGTCGTCTCCGCGATCAGACTCCATGACCGGGTGCAGACAAGACGGCCGTTGAGACCATCACCCGGACCAGTGGAAATCGCCCAACCCGAACAACCTTCGAAGGCCACCCTTGGGGACGCGGCAGGCAGAGCCCAGCAGTGCAGTGCTGGTACCTGGCCGGCCCGGAGCAGCCGTCGTCGATCGCCCCGTCGCAGTCGTCATCCAGACCGTTGTCGCAGATCTCCGGACTGCCCGGGGTGAGACAGACCGGAGCGGCACAGCCGTTGTCGATGAACCCGTCGCAGTTGTTGTCCAACCCGTCGCCGCAGACTTCGGGCGGGACGGGTCCGCAGGTACCACAGGCATTCAGCAGGAGCTCGTCAACCGAGCCGTCGCAGTCGTTGTCCAGGCCGTCGCAGGTCTCGGGCGAACCCGTGATCTCGCCGGCGCAGACGCCCCAGCGACCGCCGCTGCAGGTGGCGGTACCACGGACGCAAGCGCCCATGTCCGTCCC